>CAZRHM010000024.1:0-11445 GCA_964599845.1 uncultured Candidatus Saccharibacteria bacterium | reverse complement strand
AATATTTTTAAAGCTCCATAAACATTTTGCTATGTGCATACCTACATCACCTTGGTAGTTTACTCTAATTACTTCAGCACCTTGGCTTTCGATTAATCTTATTAAAGATTCTCCTAAAATAATGTTTCGCAAGTGTCCAATATGAAAACTTTTAAATGGATTTGGGTGAGCATACTCCATCATTATTCTTTTACCTTGTAAATCACTTCCATTTCCGAATTCAACATTATTTAAAATCTCGTTAACAATATTTTTGTAATACTCAGAAGATATTTTAAAGTTAATAAATCCAGGTGCTGCAATTTCCACTGAATCAACAAAGTACTTTTGTTCCCTCTCCCTCAGGGAGAGGGCTAGGGTGAGGGATTCTTTAACCTCCTCAGCTATCTCCAAGGGTTTTCGTTTTAACCTTCCTGCCAATTGCATCGCTACATTACTAGCGTAGTCTCCATGTGATGAATCTTTCGGAAATTCAACTACAGGGTCTAAATCTATTTGATATAGATTTTTAACAGATTCTTTTATTTTCGTTTCTAAAAAATTTTTAATCATAAATTATATTCAACCGTTTGTTTATTACCCAGTACTTCATCATCCAAATATTTTATATACTTAGGCGTAATTTTATAAAGTCTTGTTGTAGAAAGCTTCTTTTCTACTTTATTTAATAAATCTTTATAGTCAGAATTGAATTTAACCGAATATAAAGTTAAGCCTTTTATTAGATTTAGACCAAATCCCACTTCTTCCGCTTCACCAACTCCTTGCACTGCTTTTCTAACGCCCAGGTTGTTTTCGTTATACCACGATATAGTGAATGCTACTTTTGAATTTTTTTTAATATGGCTTGAATGATTTGATTTTAAACTCGACATAAAATAGAAATTTAAATTAGTGTCGGTCACATAATAAACATTGCAAATCCATGGATTCAAATTATCGTCTATTGTTGCAATTGATATTAGTTTACGAGAATTTAAGAATTCTTTAATATGTTTTAAATTTTTGTCTGCTTTCACAAAAGAATTTTAGCACTGATTAACGCTGTAGTTAATGGTAAAACTAATTTTAACTTAATGAAGTTTGTTTTTTGTTTCTGTATTTTCTTTTTTGTGCTTTATAAAATTCACCTCCACGATCATGCAAGACATTGTTGACTGGATATTTTTTATTATTATGAGTATATTTTTTCTCTATAGCTTCTAATGGATCAATATTCATTTGGTTACAAAAGCTAAACAAATACCAAAATATATCTGCAACTTCGTTGGCTATTTCGGCTTTATCTTTTCTTTTTAATTTTTCTTCTTGGCTTGCACTAGAAGATGCATCCCATTGAAAGTGTTCTAAAAGTTCTGCCGCTTCTATCATTATAGATTTTGCCACGTCTTCTGGAGGATTTTTCCAATTTCGATCATCTCCAAATTTAATAACTTTGTTAAATATTTTTGTGAATTTTTCCATTTATATGATGTACTTAATTAATATGCAATATATTAAGTGCTGGTATACCTATTTATGCAAGAATTAAATTATACAGGCATGATAATGTGATGAGTCTTTTAGCTGCACGCTATTATAATTATGACATAATGTACATATTGACATAATGACTTTTATATAATATATTTATCTATGAATAAAAAGAAAACTATATCAGTAGCCGAAATCCGAGATAATATTGGACAAATATTAGAAGATGTTAAATATAATAATTCTAGCTACATTATCACAAGACGTGGCAAACCCTATGCTCAGATTAAAAGAATTAGCGATACTAGGCAAAAACCTTATTCTTCTTTAATTTCTGTAATTGAAGATAGACCAAAACCAAAAAAGAAATATAGTATTGATAAAATATTAAAGGATATTAGGTCATGAAGGGAAACAATATTTGTATTGATGCTAGTGTTTTTGTCTCAGCTTTTTTAAGGACAGAAAAAAACTCCGGAGCTAGTCTATCATTTATAAAATCTCTTAATTTTAGTTACACTTTTATACCCAATATCTGCATATTAGAAATATATTCAGCTTTAACAAGACAAGAACTCGAAAAATCTTCTGTTAATAAATTCATCAAATCAATTTTGAAGGAAGAAAATATTCACCTAATTCAGGTAGATCACAAGCTACTCGAAGAATCTATGAAATTTGTTATCAATTATAAGATTAAAGGTATGGATTCACTGTATTTGGGTTGTGGAAGCTTGTTTAATTGCAAGTTAGTCACACTCGATAATGACCAACTAAAAGCGAATGCTAGCTTGGAAGTAATAAGCCCAGCTCAATATTTAAAATCTTATAGTTAATCAAATTATTTTTTGATATTAAAATCTATTCACCTTCAACTTCTCCAAAACCTGCTTTTAACCTATCTATAGCCCTTCGAACTGCTGCCTGATCAGTAAATTCGTATTCTATTTTACCAAAACATAAGCTTTCTTCGTGACCTTTTCCTTCTGTTATAACTACATCTCCAGGGTTTGCTAACCTAATAGCAAACTCTATTGCATCAAAACGAGAGTTTACAGTCTCCTCATCGAATACAAATATACTTCCAGTTTCGATGTTAGTTTTATTTATGTTGTAAGCTAAATATTCATCTGTATTAGCAAAACGGGCAACTAATTTCCCACCCCCCTTTGTGGCTCCCTCTATTATTTGTGTGTTTATATTATATAAACTTTCTGTTCTTGGATCTTCTGCTGTTATTACAATTACGTCAGAATTTTGTGCTGCTGCTTCTCCCATTGTGTATCTTTTTTCTACATCTCTCTGCCCTGCCGAACCAAATACTGATATTATTTTCCCCTCAGACGACTTTAATTTTTTTGCTGTTATTAAAGATTTTATTAAAGAGTCTGTATTGTGTGCAAAATCAACAACTACTATAAATGGTGATGGTTGCATTACTTGCATTCTACCTTCTAGACCTATAAAAGTTGCCAATCCATTTGCTATGCTGTCAAAACTTAAACCTAAGTTTGAAGTAACATTAATAGCTGCAAGTGCGTTTTCGATGTTGTACAACCCAAGCAATGGAAGTTTAAAGTTATAATCACCGTATGTGAATCTTGTACCTACTGCCGTTTCGTCTATATTAACTAGTTCTTTAATAGAATATGTAATTACACTTTTTTGGAATCTCTTAGAACCAATATAATTAAAAATGTAGTCGTATAAACTTTTATCGTCTCTGTTTAATATTATTTTCCCTTCTGGTTTTGTTGCGTCGGCAAGTCTTGCTTTTGCTCTTGCATAATTATTCCAGGATTTATGCCAGTCTAGGTGATCTCTTTTTATGTTAGTAAATACTGAATAATCAAACTGTATTTTACCAAGCCTGCCTTGTTCTAGCGCATGCGATGAGCATTCAACTACACAATACTCAATGTCCCTATCTACCATGAATTTTAAGTATTTTTGAAGATCGTATGGATCTGGTGTTGTTACATGAAAACCTGTATCTAAACTTTTTTTACCAGCTTTTGCTCCAATAGTTGATATTACTCCAACCTTATAGCCATTCTCTCCTAGAATATGGTAGATCATGTTTGCAGTTGTGGATTTTCCAGATGTACCAGTTACTCCAATTAGTTTTAACTTTTTTGCAGGATTTCCAAACTTAAATGCTCCATATTGAGATCTAATCACTCTAAAGCTTCTTTTAATATTTTCAGGTACAAGATTTCTCATAATTACCTTTTTTGGATTTCTTTTATTTTAGCAACTATTTCACTATTAATCTCTGGTATTGTACGAGAAGCGTCTACTATATACAAGATATTTTTATTTTTGTAAGCCTCTAAAATCTCTGTGTCGTTTTTATGCACTTCAGACAGCCTATTTTTAAAAGCTTCTTTATCTACATCTATATTTCTTTTGACTACTTCAACTCCTTCTGGTGGAGGATTATTAATTAAATCGTAAGTTATTCCGGTTTTGGGATCTTCTAATCTAATACTGATTCTTTCAAATGATTTTGAATCATCTATTTGAAAATATAGTACTAAATTAAGTTTTTTGTTAATTTTATTTAAATAATCCTCCAATAATTTTACTTGATTCGGTGTTCTTACAGCCCCGGTCATTATTATATTTTCATTAGAATTGTTTTCTACCCAATCCATTAATAATGTATATGTAAGCTCGTCTGGAGCCCATTTCCCTTTGTCGTAAGTTTCTTTAAGTTCTTTTCCAATTTTTGTTCCTTTAGCTATTTCGTCACGTATTAGTTGTCCTGTACTTACAACTTTAAAACCGAGCTTTTCTTTTATAATATTTGCTTGTGTATCTTTGCCCGCACCTGGTGGTCCTAAAAATAATAAAATCATTAAACTTTTATAATTTCAAAAAGTAAATTAAGTATTAAAAATAGATATCCTGCTATTAAAATCAGAATTGATGTGTAGAATAACAGTTTCTCTATTAGATTATCTCTTTGAATGTTACCACTATAAGATAACGTATTGTCAAATATAAATCCTAAAAAAATTCCAAGCGCTAAGCCGCCTAAATGTGCCATCCAATTAACTTGAGGAATTAAACTAATTAATACTGCTAAAATTAATGTTGGATAAAAATCTCTTAACTGAAAAGGGAGTGAAGTTCCAAAACGAGTTTTTTTTATAGTTCCACCAATTAAAAGTCCAAGCAAAGAAAAAACAGCACCAGAAGCACCAATAGATGTAATTCGTTGCCCAATCAATTCAGAATAAGCTAATGTAAAAAGGTTACCTGTTAACCCTCCAATTATATATGCTACAAAGATTTTTTTATTAGAGTAAAACTGTATTGCTAAGTTTCCAATTTGATGAAGCGCCAACATATTAAACACTAAGTGAACCAATCCAAAGTGTAAAAAAATTGAAGTAACTGTTAACCAAAGCATACCCTTAAAAATAAAAGCACTATCGAAAGCTCCAAATAGTAATATTTGCTCTTCTCCAGTTACTCTACCGCTTAACCCCAGCATTAAAAAAAACAAAACGTAAATGACTAAATTTAGTGTAAGTAAAAAGTTAAGAGAATTTTTATGCGAATAGCTTATATTCATACCTAAATTATAACAGCTAAAAAACTATAAATTTTAAGACTTAGCTTGTAAGGTCATTTTATCTGTTTAAATCCTTAACATGTTTTGTTTTCAATATTATTAACTGCTGTGCAGCAATTTATATGTGTGATTTCTGTTTTGTAAATATGGCGTAACTTATATTCGTTAAAAGATTTATGTTAGAGCCATGGCAAACTACTGCTCACTTTTATATATTCAATTTTGTATTTAATCGATATTATATTAATACGCTCATTACTTGTGCAGCTTTTTTTTGAAGAATTTGATAAAGTGAAAGTTTTTCGTCTATTACCTGGTTAACATATTGTTGTTTTTGATCTTCTGCTAATTCACCAAACCGCTTTTCAATTGGCCTGTATGGACATTTGTATTTAGGATTTGCCACAATTTCCATTCTAGCGTTTTTTGAAATAACGTAAAATGCTAGTCCTTTCTCTTTGGAAAGCATTGAGTAATCAATTTGCGTATGGTTATTACTACTGACAACTCCAAAAATTGCTTGTGTTGTTCCTGTATTAATAAAAGTATAAAAAACACCAGTTGGAATACATATTCGATCTCCAGCCGATAATTTAATTATTTTTATATCATCCACATATGTATGAAACTCTATGGAACTTTGCCGTCTATTTTTTTGCACTAGTACAGAAATCTCACCTTTTTGAACTTCTACCATACAAGCGTACTTACCTGGTACCGGATCGCTATAGTAAATATGCGTTTTAACGTATTCAATACCTAACAATCCATATGGTATTACAATTAGATTGTATTCAAGATCTTGATATTCTTCTGAAATTAACATTTTAGATTGTTCATAAACCTCCTCTGGATAGCGTAAAAATTTATTTAGAAGCACAGGTGTTATTGCATTTAAAGGGACTTTATATTTATCTTTAATTATAACAGTATCTCCATAAAAAATTGTATCGCTTGCTTCATCGTAATAAGCAGAAAAGCCACAGATGTCAGATAAATCTATCATTTTACAAATTACTAAAATAGATGATTTGCAATAAAGAATTATATTTTCTGTTAAAGAAAATGCAAAACTTATGTAAAGAAAATTTTAGACCTAATATTATCCATTGTCAAACATTATTGACAATAACACCGGTGCATAACAATAGTGACGAGTTGTTACTTTTCGGCAGCCTTGCGTAACATTTCCCAGAGATTTTTTTCTTCTTTAGACAACTTTTGAGGAATATCGACAATTAATCGAACATATTGATCTCCGTAGCCATTTTGCCTAAATTTTGGCCCTCCCTTTCCTTTTAACTTAAGAATTTTTTCGGACTGTGTTCCTGAAGGTACCTTCATCGATACATTTCCATGTACTGTTTCAACTTCTACCTGTCCACCAAGCACTGCATCTGTTACAGATATATGTTTGTCGGAATATATATCGTTCCCTCTTCTTTCTAGTATTGGATGAGGTGTAACTTCTATATTTACATATAAGTCGCCGTAAGCGCCATTCTGCTTACCTGCATTACCCCTACCAGTAAACCTTAAATTTACCCCGTCTGGAATTCCTGCTGGAATGTTTATTTTGAAAGTTTCTTTTTTTAATACTGTTCCATCTCCTCCACAATTCCCACATTTAGCTTCTGGCTGCTCTCCTCTACCGCGACATGTTGGACAAGTCGTAACAACTTGCATACTACCAAGTATTGTTCTTTGTACACTTGCTACTTGTCCTCGACCATCACAAGTTTTACATTTTTTAAACTTTTTATCTTTAGCTCCAGTTCCTTCACATACATTACAAACAATTTGTCTTGAATATTGAAGTTCTTTTTCTACTCCGAAAACAGCTTCCTTAAATTGTAAGGTGATATTAGCTTGTAAGTCCGCTCCAATATTTTGCTCACCTCTACCACTAGCTGCCCCATATCCTCCAAAGTTTCCTCCAAAAAACTCTCCAAGTAAATCTCCAAGGCCACCAAAATTTTGTGAACCAAATGCTTCTGCAAAATTTCCATAATCTGTATAACCACCTCCACCAAAACCTTGGGTTCCTGCAAACCCATATTGATCATAAGCCGATCTTTTTTGCTCATCGGACAATACATCGTATGCTTCTTGTACTTCTTTAAATTTATCTTCCGCATCTGCAGCTTTATTTCTATCAGGATGATACTGCTTTGCGAGCTTTCTATAAGCTTTTTTTATTTCTTGCTTAGAAGCACTTTTATTCAGTCCCAGCACTTCGTAGTAATCTCTTTTTTCGGCCATTTTGTAATAAAATTTCTTGATTATTTTATCATAATATTAGCAGATTGATTACACATCTGCTAAATAGTATCGATTCATTGATTGTTAGCAATTTATTTGCTAGTCTTAGCTAAACAGATTTTTACTATGAAAAAAGCAAAAACCTCAGTTTTTCTTCTTTTAATATTATTGGTAATAGCAGGTGTTTTACTAGCATTCTATTTATTAAGTAATAAAAACCTAACAAACTTTAACCCAGATGATTCCGAAGATTCCATTACTCTCAATAATATAATCGAACAAAATTCTAACTTACAAGTTTATAATAACGCTCTAAATAAAACAGATTTAAGTAATATCCTCTCTGATTCATCTAAAGAATTTACTGTTTTTGCGCTAGGTAACGAAGCTTTTTCAAGATTAGAAATAGATTTAAAAACTGAAGATACAGAAGCGATAACTGATTTATTACAAAACAATATTGTAGAAGGTAAATTTGATTCTAATAGCTTTAATAACGAACAAATTCTAGAAACTTTAAATGGTAATGAGATTCAAATTATATTCGGAGAAAATGGTGAATTATATATACAAAATGAAGAAGAAACAAAAGTTATAGTATTTGCCGATATTGAAGCAGATAATGGAATTATTCACGTTATAGATATATTAGAAGATTAAATCTTTTTTACAATTAAAAAGTGACTAATTCCAAAAAAATGTAATGGGGTTTTTTCTATTAAGTGAAAGCTCTTTTTTATTATTTTTCCAATAGTTCCAAATTTTTTTTCTAGCTTATCGAAACCAGAAAAAACGTGGGTATGCTGTTCAATTTTCCACTTAGTTGAATCAAATAGACTTTTTAGTTGGTCGTTTGAGTAATTCCGAACATGAGGTGAATATTTTTTTCGAACAAACCTAGGCATCCATGGGAGCAAAGGAATGTTTCCCCAGTAGTATTTTCCTCCAAAAAACGCTCCGTGTGTTTCGAATGGCCAGCCTCTGTTAGGTGTAAAAATAATGAATTTACCACCTTTTTTTAAAACCCTATGAACTTCATTAACAGCTTTTTGATCATCGTCGACATGTTCTAAAACCTCGTTAGAAAAAACAATATCGAAAAAGTCATCATTAAAAGTTAGATTCTCTGCAGCACAGATTTTTATATTTTCTTTTGGTATTTGATCTACTTCATTTACATTTTTACTGTATTCCTGAAATTTACTTACAGAATCCTTATCTATATCGCACCCATATACATTTGTAGGCTTTGTAAATTTTGCAAATTCGTACATCCAAACTCCTTCCCCACAGCCTTGATCCATTATTTTTTTATTTTCTAAATCCACTTTTTCAAGAATTTTATTTAATCTACGATTAAATCCTGGTGTAAAAGCAGTACCAGGCTTACCTAAGTGAGCAAATTTTGTATTAGCAGATAACTTTTTCATAATATAGATTTTATTCTACCACTTTATAATTTAGCAAGTTAATGTAAATTGTTTTAAAATCTTAAATACAGTAAACAAAATTTACAAAAATGTAATAAAATGTAAACTGTATACAGCATTTTGAAATAATATGGCAAGGAGAAAAAAATCTAAAATTACATACGATAGTAAAGAGACTTCAACATTTTTAGGGTTAGTGTTAGTTCTTGCAGGTATATTTTTTGGTATTTCGGCAATAACTGTAACAGAAGGTGATGCTACAATTTTTGCAAGTGCAAAATCATTATTTGGGCAAGCAACTATACTAACAGCGGCAGTACTTTTTTTAGCAGGGCTTAAGTTTTTAGGAGTGCAATTCGCTTTGTTAAAGACAACCGCAATAGTTTCTCAGCTGATTTTACTTTTTTTAGTTCCTGGGCTATTAACAGCACTGGACGGAACTCCACAAGAGATTATTCAGCTTGAAGGTGGAAAAACTTCGGGCGGACAAGTTGGATTTTATATGATTAGAAATATTTTTGGAGATATATTACCGACTGAGCCGGCAACCAAGCTTATTCTAATTCTATTAATTTTGTTAATTTTGCCAGTTGCATTGTCACTTTCACTTAGTCAAATGGTTAGTATTGCATCCAAAATACTTAGTAAAATTATTCGATTTGTTAAAACTGCATTTTATGGTGATGATGAATTAGAAGAAACCCCAGAGCCAGAGGTTAGAAAAGCACAAAGACTTGGCGATTTTAATGAACTATTAAAACGAAAATCAGAACCAGAGCCTATTCAAAACAGATCTGAACCAGATTTAGAGAACGAACCCCCTGTTAAAGTTACTCCGAAAAAAGTTAATAACGAAACATTAGAATATACAGAAGGAGAAATTGGAGAAGAAGGTTTAAAGCAAGAAACACTAAAGTTTCCACAATGGACGCTTCCACCACTTTCTTTACTTTTACCATTTAAAAAGACACAATCTAAAGAAGCAAGCATTAAACAAAATGCCGAAATTATTGAACAAATTCTTGCAAGTTTTAATATTGAAGCAAAAGTTGAAGATGCTTTTATTGGACCTTCGGTTGTTCAGTATGCTCTAAATATTCCCTTAGGTATAAAAGTTGCAAAGATTTCTACACTAGCAGAGAATATAGCGTTGGCACTTGGAGTTGACTCAAAAGCAGTTAGAATTGAATCTATTCCCGAAACAACATACTTAGGAATTGAAGTCCCAAGAACAAGCCGCGATATGGTTCGTATTAAAGAATTAATGAGTTCTAAAACGATGGTTAACAGTGATTACCATCTTCCTGTTCCAATTGGGAAAGATATTAATGGTGACCCTATAATTGGAAATATTGAGAAAATGCCACACTTATTAATAGCTGGAGCAACTGGATCTGGTAAATCTGTTTTGACAAACAGTTTTATAACATCGTTAATAATGAAAAAGACACCCGACGAAGTTAAGTTAATTTTGGTAGACCCAAAGCAAGTCGAATTAATGGATTACAATGGCATTCCACATTTAATTACACCCGTAATTACAAACATGGACGAAGTAGTTGACTGGCTAAAATGGGCAGTAAAAGAAATGGAAAACAGATACACTGAACTTGCTAAAAACCAGGTTCGAAACATTGATGCCTATAATTCTAAAAAAGGATTTGCGGCAATGCCATATATTGTTGTAGTAATTGACGAAATGGCAGACATGATGATGACATCTAATAGAATAGAATCCGAAAACGCTATAGTTAGGCTTGCACAAAAAGCTAGAGCTGTTGGTATTCATTTAATTCTTGCAACACAGAGACCTTCTGTAAACGTTATTACAGGCATTATTAAAGCAAACATTCCAGGTAGAATAGGTATGAGTGTAACGAGTTCAACAGATTCAAGAGTTATACTAGATAGAATCGGAGCAGAAAGCTTAATGGGTCGTGGAGACATGCTTTATAAAGCACCTGACAAAACCAAATCTGTGCGATTGCAAGGACCAAATATAGAACAAGAAGAAGTGATTAAGGTTGTAGACTTTATTAAAGAACAATCACCTGAAGTGGAATACATAACGATTGATCAGATTAGAAATCAGATTAAATCTCCAGAGGAACTAACTCAAGAAGCACTTGGAGATATATCGGGTGATAGTTTAGTGGAACAGGCTATTAGAATTGTTGTTCAAAGTGGCAAGGGATCCTCTTCCTTTTTACAAAGAAGACTTGGTATTGGGTTTAACAGAGCTGCAAAGCTATTAGAAGAACTTGAAGAGGCTGGAGTTGTTGGTCCTGCAAATGGTAGTAAACCAAGAGAAGTATTAATTTCAGATGCAGATTCGTTTATTGCCCAACTTAGAGGTGTCTAATCACTCATTGCTCCATTTTTATCTACCTAACCTCAGGCAGATGTTTGAGAAAAAAGGGAAGTGAGGTTACTTGACAATAATTTTTCCCATACGAGTTCAAAAGAGCAAACTTATAATGCTACCAGAAAACATGGTAATGCAAGTAAGTATTAAAAAATGTTAATAAACTAATTACAATTTGCCTTATTGTATTTACTCGCAAAGTTTGCAAAGTCAGATAAGTTTAATCTGCCATCTTTATTATAGTCTTTTGGTCCACAAGTTGCATATTGCTCTTTAGTATCGTTACAATTTTTATTGTAAACTTTTGCAAAGTTTGCAAAGTCAGGCAATGT
>CAZRHM010000023.1:0-11711 GCA_964599845.1 uncultured Candidatus Saccharibacteria bacterium | reverse complement strand
GAGAGTGTTTCGGATAGATCGCTTAATAATAGAATCCGAAATCGATTCAAAGGAAGTGTTGAACCTTTAAAAAAAAGAGAGGTTTTAATTGATTTGGTACGTGGCTTTGCAGTTTTATTAATGATAATAACTCATGTAGTTGCTGTAAGTTATGACCATGGAGGGAACAGCAAGTTTGCGTTTTATGTTGGATATATTGGAGGTTTAGCATCTTTCACTACATTTTTATTATTATCGGGAGCAAGTAGTTATTTTTCTATACTAAATTCAAATATTTCTGAAGAAGAAGTTGCACAAAGAAAAGTTAAAGTTTTTGCCAGAAGTGTTCAAATACTAGTTGTTTATTACATACTGGCCTTCTTTTCGCTTTTATTAACTAAAAACATATTGGTTGGTGAACCGTCCATTGATTGGTTAAAAGATATAGCAAAAATAATCCTTTTTTTAAGAATACCTGAATTTACAGAATTCTTAATACCTATTATATTCTTTGTTTTATCGACAGCAATTTTTAGAAATTTTTATGTTTGGTTACTTTCGAATAAGTTTGTAACTACTCTCTTTGCCTTCAGTACTTTCTTTTTAGGATTTATAATTAGTAATATTGATTTAGCAAATACAAAACTATTACTAATAAAAGCTGTAATTTCTGGGCATGCTTCACTACATACTTTCCCAATATTACAGTACGCTCCAATATTTATTTTAGGTATTGTTTTAGGAGAGTTTTTGTATTACGAAACTAACTTTAAAGTTAGAACTTCAACTTTATTTAAACATGTTTTAGCTTTAGGTATTGGAACTGCTGCAAGTTACATTGTATTTTACTTTTCTAAAATTAATTTTTTTAATATTTCTATTTACGATTCTAGGTTTCCACCTGCGCTTGGATTTATACTATTTAGCGTATTAGTTAGTTTTATATTTGTATTAGGCTTTCATATTCTTACTATAAAATTGCCTAAAATTATCAGGGTAATTTGTGAATATGCAAGTAAATATGCGTTAGAGTTTTTAGTATTTCACACACTAGTAATTCTTGTAATTAGATTTTTAGTTGCCGAAGGAAATAGCAGTATTGACTTACAATCACAAAGATTTAGACAACTACTAGTTTTATATGTAGCGATTTTAATTGCCTCTTCTATATTAATTTGGATTAAAAATAGAATTTCTGATTTATTTAATTACCAGAAGAATCCTGAAAGTGGGTTAAGAAGCTTTATTATTTTAATTTTATTTATATTTACTGTTTTCTTTACAGGAATAAGTTTTTTAAATAATATTAATTCAGCAACAACTGTTGCACAAAACGGAGCAACCAGGCTTTCAAGAAGATCTCCATTCGAAGTTGAGGCAGAAAAATGGTGGGATTATAAATATAAGGCTCGTAAAAAAATAATCTTCAACTCAAATTTAGCAGACTCGCTAAATATTGCAGGGAACAAAGCATATGTAACTTTTGACCATAAAACAGAAATAGAAAAAAATAATTCGTTCAGTAAAAAAGGTGAAGACATCAGATTAATAAAATATTTTAAAAATGCAGATAGGTTTGTTGAACAACCTTTAAAAATTGAGAATCCTAATAATAAAGATACCATTGCATTTTTTAATGCTACTGAAATAAATACACCTAATGTTGAATACTACCTGTATTTTGGAAATTCATTGGCAGGTGCTTCAGAAATTAGTAACTCAAATGTATCTGATAAAAATGCACTTCAGTTAAGAACAGAAGATACTGAAAATCTTACATTAGATGTAACAAAAGCCAAAAAGTGGGTAGCAATTAATTCCGATGATCAGCTTAAATACAATTTCGAAATTAAAATTAACGAAAGTGTAAGGGCAGTAACTAATGTCTCTTACAAAGTTGTAGATACAAATGTGGAGGGAAGCTTAGAAAAAAAGACAGCAACTACTTACGATGCTCAAATAGATCTTTCTGCACTAAAACCAGGAAAATATACTATTCAGGCAACAGCTTTAGATATTTCTAACGGTGTTCGTATGTATATGAGTTATGAGGCACCATTATTTGTAACACATCCATTGTTTGTAACATGGACTATGGACTGGGAGGGTTTTGATGTAAACCAAAGTGAACTTTCTGAAATCAGTGCAATTTCTAGAGATTTTAACCTACCATTAACTCAATACTTTAATCCAAGGATCTATATGGATAATCAATATGTAACTTGGGGTTATGGCAACGTAGGACCCGATAGAGCTAGGTATTTAACACAATGGGTTTTAGACAGAAAAAATCTATATGGAGATGAAATTGGCTTACACATTCACCTTTACGAAGATGTATTGAAAGAATTAGATATTGATGTTCGATCAAATGCTCAGATAATTGGAATAAACAGACCCGAAACCTATTTACAAGCTTATAGTGAAGAAGAACTGGTAAAGATTTTTAATTGGGGAATAGAAATGTTCGAAAAAAACGGGTTAGGCAAGCCAGTATCATTTAGATCAGGTGCATGGATGTCTGGTGCAAATGTATTAACTGCTCTAGAAAAAACAGGGTTTTTGATTGATTCATCAGGTCGAACAGGCGGGCGATTAAATCCTGGAGATGGTTCAAGTACTGCAATTCCATGGAATTTAAATGCAACAACAAAACCGTATAAACCAAACCAATTCGATATCAACTCTGGAAGTAGCCCTAATATAAACATATACGAATTCCCTAATAATGGTGCTGATTCATTCTGGTTTAGTCTAGAAGAGTTAATCTCTAGATTCGATCAAAATTACAGAAACAAAAACGATGTTCTTTACGATTCACAGGTAGTTACATATTTAAGCCACCCTCATGGATTCTTAAACGTTGATGCTCCAAAAGTTAGAAGTTTAATGGAATATATTTCTAATTATTTGTACGAAAAAGATATGGGGCCTGTTCAGCTTGTTACAATTGAAGGTGCATATAATAATATGTTTGGGAATAACTAACTTCATTAAAATAATTATCATTATATAGTTACGATTACAAATTGTTATATTAAAAACCTCTTTCGATTTCCTTTTTATTAATAATGAAAAATTTTATTTAATTGTGAAATAAATATTTTTTTAATACGTTATTAAAGTATTGTGAAAATTTTGATAAATTGTAATGGTAAATAAAAAACATGATTTTAGTCTATTTAGCAGAAATTATTAGTGCAATTGCGGTATTTATATATAAAATGCCACCAATTGAATTTGTACAAACTTATTTATTAAGTTTTAACTTTAGCATCTATTTTTTTATAGCACTTTCGATACTACTAACTTTAATATTATTTAACTTAGTATATTGTCCAATTGCATTATTGCGAAGAAAAAGTCTTGGTTTTAGTTTTAGATTTATCATTGGTTATAACTTACTATCAATAGCGGCAATTATTGGAATATTAGTTAGTACATATGTATTAGTTCATCCAAGATTACAAACTCATAGTCCTGAATACAATGGATATATCCAAAATTACGATGATGAAGTTATAGTTAACTACAATATTCCAATTAGAATAGATAGATTGCAGCCTAAATTTTCTCCTGAATTAGAAGGTGAATGGACATGGGATTCATTTTTTGGAATACCAAATCTAACAAAGCGAGGAAGATTCAAAATCAAAAAATATCCATTATCCGAACAACGACACGTTGTATATATTCCAGGTGTTCGAAAATTAATGGCCGATCAAGAACACGAATACGGATTTGTCTTCTGGACTATTAAAAATCCTGAAGTTGTTTCGACTTATCCTGCACAAGGACAAGATGATGTTCAAAGGTCTGATAGTTTTGAAATTGAGTTTAAAGATAAAAACTATGATTATTTTGAATGGACTACAAAAATAACTCCTGAATTTGAATTTACAGTAGATTCGTCTAAAAAAAATAAAATATTAATTACACCAGCACAGGCGCTTGAACAAGGTGTTGAATACAAGCTTAAACTTAGTGCAAGGTCTAAATCATTCGAAAAAAATAATCCTGACGAAGTTATAGAATATGGTGAAATTATAGATGTGCTTACATTAGATTTTTCGACTGCTAAAGAGCCTTCAATAAAAGAAGCACAACCTCAAGGCTCTGGCATACTTCCAGATGCACAAATAAGGTTCGAGTTCGAGGAAGATATGGATAGACAATCTGTAGAAGAAAGATTTAGTATTAGCCCAGATGTTTCTGGAGAAATTGTTTGGGAATCAGATAGGGTTTTTATTTATAAAACAGAATCAGAACTCCCAAAAGAAACTAAATTTAGAACAAGATTTGGAAGAGGAATAAAAACAAAAAATGGAGGTGTTGTTGATAATGTAATTTCTTACGAATTTGAGACTATCGGAAAAGTTAACGTTAAATCTCACACACCCGCTAATGGTGAAGCCAATGTTCGAGAAAATACAGCTATTAGAATTGAATTTGATCAGGAAGTAAATAAAAAATCAGCTCAAGAACGACTATTTATTACACCAGGAGTTGCGGGTAGAATAAGTTGGGAAGGAAATACTATGATTTATTCACCAAATAGTTCCTTATCACTTTCAACTACATATACTGTAGAAGTTAAAGAAGGAGTTAAATCTGTCCATGGCTTGGATGGTGATACAAACTTTAGCTTTAGTTTTACTACAAGAAGAAACATTTATTTAATTAATTTACCAATTTATTATCAACCACCAGGATTTGCTTGTAACTTATATACTGCATCAATGATTCTGGCATGGAAAGGTAGCTATGTAGATCCATTTGCGATACTGCACGAAATTGGATATAACGACAATCGAAGCGGTAATAGTTGGACAGGCAACCCTTATAGAGAGTATGTCGGTAACTCTGACGCAACATGGGGTTATGGTGTATACTATCCACCAATACAACAAGTTTTATCTCGTAGAGGAATACAATCTGAGCCAAGAATTGGTTGGAATGTAAGAGATATTGCTAGAAATATAGAGCAAGGGCGAGTTACAATTGTTTGGAGGTTTAACGGATTAGGATCACCATCGAATATTAGTTGGACAGCAAACGATGGAACATACATTCCAGCATTTAATGGAATGCACGGATCAATAGTAACTGGGTTCGAAGGACCAGCAGATAATCCAACAGCTGTCCATATTAACGATCCTTGGTTAGGAAGAATATGGATGACAACTGCACAATTTGATGCATATTGGTCTTATTCTAATAGAATGGCTTTATTAATCTATTAATATGAAAGCTTTAATTACAAAATATATAAAAATTTCAGTATTAGCATTAGCTGCACTAATAATTGCATTTTTAGCAAACTATCCCGTTTTACAAAACTATTTAAAAAGTGAAATTACAATTAAACCCGAACATCAGTTCGATAAAAATTCAATCGCTCCAAAAAATCTTGTAGGAATCAGTGGAACCCCAAACGAATTTTTTATTTTAACTTCACTAGAAGGAAATTATTATTTTAGTTTAAAAGAATTTGGTTTTGATTTTTTAATTAAAGCAAATTACTTACCAAGTTCAAATGAGGTTCAAAAATTTGAAGGTATTACTACTAAAATAGAAAATCTAAAAAACAAAGAAGAAATCGTCCAAAAGCTAAATGCGCAAGCAAGAATTGATAATAATACATTAAGATCGCTAGATAGAGAAACCGTTCAACAGATTATTGAACAGACTGCTGGTAATTTTAACAATCAAACAATTTTTGTAGATACTACCGCACTTGAACAAAGATCTTTACGAAATGTAATGGTAACAATTTTATTCGAATCTGTATTAATTTTTCTTTCTGTCTTTATTATTTTAAGAGCTAAAAAGTTAATTTAAGCTTTACTCGTTAGTGGAAATATACTAAGCTATATTGATGAATTTTGACTCTTTGTTTAATCCTAAAAATATTGCAGTTGTAGGAGTTTCCGAAAACTATAAAAAATTAGGTTCTGTAATCTTCAATAATATACTTAATAACGATTTTGCTGGAAAAGTGTATCCAGTCAACCCAAAATATAATCAAATTTTTGGACATAAATGTTATTCAAAAGTTTCTGAAATAAATAAACCTATTGATTTAATGCTAATTGCAATACCAACTGTTTATGTATTTGATGGTATAAAAGATGCAGCGAGGAATGGAGTTAAAAATGTGATAATAATTTCGGGTGGTTTTTCAGATTCAGGAAATCACGATTATCAGTCTCAAGTTGTAGAATATTGTAAATCTAAGAATATTAGACTTTTAGGTCCTAATTGTATTGGTGTAATGTCTTCAAGGTACAATTTAAATGCAACTTTTGGGCACATTCTTCCGCGAAAAGGGGATGTAGCATTTATGTCTCAATCTGGTGCGTTTTTAACTACATTGGCAGATTTGGCAGAAGAAAAGAACCTTGGAATAGATAATATGGTTTCTTTTGGTAACAAGGTAGATATTAATGAAAATGAGTTATTGGACGTTTATTTAAACGATCCTAAAATTAAAGTAATTGGGGCATATATAGAAGATTTTTACGATGGCTCTGAGTTTTTAAAAATTTATAATAAGTATAAAAATAAAAAACCTTTAATTTTATTAAAAGCAAAAACAAGCAGTGAAGCAAAAAAAGCGGCGAGTTCTCACACTGGTGAGGCAGCAAGCCCAGCCCAAACAATAAACACTGCTTTAGAGCAAAATGGATGTATTTTGGTAGAAAGCATTGACGATATGTTTAATACTCTGCTCGCTTTTTCACATTCAAACGGTACAAAAGGAAATCGAATTATGATTTTATCAAATGCAGGAGGACCTGCAGTAGAAGCAACTGAGCTATTAACTGAAGCTGGTTTAAAAGTTTTACCAACTTCAGATTCTACAAAAGATAAACTAGTTAATAAGTTTGGAAATTTTATTGCAGTCAATAATCCAGTAGATATTTTAGGTGATGCAGATGCAGCTAGATATTCAGATGCACTAGATATAATTTTACAAGATTCTGATGTAGATATAATATTACTTCTATTAACACCTCAATACGTTACTGAAATAGAGCAAACAGCAAAAGTAGTTTACGAAAAAATAAAAACAAACAATAAGCCGATAATCCCAGTATTTTTAGGTGGAAAATATATAAAATCCGGCTTAGAGATTTTTTCTGAATTTAAAGTTCCGAGCTATAACTATATTGAACATGCTGTAGAGGCTATTAAAAACCTTTCATTATTTAATAAAAAAACAAACAAAATAAAGCTTTTTGACTTAGTCCACAAAACAGTATTAACAGATAAAATTAAAAAGTTAGCAAAACAAGAAGAAACAGTGTTAGATGATTCTTTAAGTTTTGAACTCTTAAAATCGCACAAATTTGAGCTCCCAAAGGAATTAATTACAAATAAACCAGACGAAGCAATAAATTTTTTGCGCACAATTGGTGGACCTGTAGTTTTAAAAGCTCTATCTAAAGATTTAGTTCATAAAACTGACCAAAAAGCTGTTTATGTAAATATAAAAACAGAAAAGCAACTATTAATAAATTTTAACGAGCTTAAATCTACAATATCTAAAATTATTAAAACAGACAATGTGTATTTAAAAGTTCAAGAAGAAATTATTGGGGGCACAGAACTTTTAATTGGTTTAGCTCGTGACGGTGATAGTGATTTGTATGAACAAGACGGCTTAGGTTTTGGACATTTACTGGTTTTTGGAACAGGTGGAATTTATACTAATGCATTTTCAGATTTTGCATATGGTTTAGTACCTATGTCTAAAGAACAAGTTGAAGATATGGTTCAAAAAACTAAATTGTATAAAATTCTGAGTGGTTATAGAGGGAAGAAGTTCGCAATAAATAAACTATTAAGTACAATTCAAAAGCTTCAGCACCTTGCGTTATTGTATCCAGAAATATCTGCTTTAGATTTTAATCCAGTAATAATAACTGAAGATAATTGCTTTGTTGCCGATATTAAAATCTTTTTAAAAAAGTAAAAATTAGCAAATTGGTTTTGGGATTCCATTTCTTGGCGCCAATTAGCATTAAGACTCAAAGAAAGCTACCCCCACGAATTAGAACTTATAAATATTATCCTATTTAAAGCACATACTAATCTAAATCGCTTAATTAAGTAATGTAAATTTTTGTTGCATTACCCTATTGTTTTTTATAGAATGGGTTCGTTGTGTTTTAAAGTTATGTTTCCAACACCGGGTAACGCCCATGAGCTAGATAGCTCTTCTGAAAAATATTTAAATGTTCGACAAAAAGAATTTAGATTTATAGAAGTTCTGCTTCAAGATTTAGAAAGTAATGGTATTTTAGATACCAGAGATTGCTACATTGCCGGAAGTTTTGTAATGGATCTTTATGGGTTAACCCCAGATCGTAGCATGTTTGACTCTAGTTATGTTTCTGATATTGATTTAGTTGTACCTATAGAATCTGATTTGGATTTAATAGTTCAAAAACTACATGATTTAAGTTTTGCACAAAGTCTTAATTTGTCAATTATTCATAATGGCACTTCAATAAAAGTAATTTCTCAAGGCGATAACAGCATTTGCATTGAAATATTAGCCGGGTTAAAACTTAACGGAAATTATCACCCGTTTTTTGACTCTATGTTAAACACAGAGAATGTATTTCAAATTGGGAATGGATTGTATTGTTGGAACCTATTAATGTGTTTGGTTTATAAACTGGAGTACTGGAGAGAGAAAGATAGGCCAGACGTACAGCAAATAGTTAAATTATATTGTAATAATAAAGATTTCTTCGATCAACTGATGCATTATTTGCATAGTAATGGTTTGAAAAATGCTGAACAAAATCTTGCAGAGTTACTTAATACCTAGAATCTGATGACATTGATTTTAAGTAATGTTATTCTTATTCTAAGAAAATTTATTTGATGATCGAATTACTAAAAAAAGAAAACTCTCAAAAGATTCTTTCCTGGTTTGTACATTTATATACTGCACTTGGAGGAATAATTGCAATTTTTGCACTTTTGCTTGCAGCAGAAGGCAAAACAATAGATGCATTTTTGCTTCTTTTTATAACAGTCATAATTGATTCGACCGATGGATTAATGGCTCGAAAACTCAAAGTCTGGGAAAAGCTTCCTAACTTTGATGGAGCCATGATGGATAATGTAATAGACATGTTTACATACGCATGGATTCCAATTTTTATTATGGGTAAAGAAAACTTATTACCATCTAGTTGGTGGCTAATTCTCCCAATTATTGCATCCCTTTATGCTTATGGACAAGTTAATATGAAAACCGAAGATAACTTCTTTTTAGGTTTCCCAACATATTGGAATTTTGTAGCCTTATACTTGTATTTATTACAACCATCTCTCCAGATTTCAGCAATTATTATTATATTCTTTACAGTTTTATCGTTTTTACCAACACGATATCTATATACAAGTAAAAATGATTGGCTAAGAAAACCTTTATGGCTTTTAAACTTAATCTGGTTTGTAATGATACTAGTAATTTTGCTGCATGAACACTCAAACAAAAATATAATATTAGTAAGCCTTTATTATCCAGTTATCTATATTGTACTAAGCTTTTTTGTGGAGTTTAGAGTCCGCAAAAAAAGTAAATTTAGCAATAAATAACTTCGTCCATTTTTATATCGTGGTCTTCGGTTGGCAGTTTATCTATTAATTGTTCCTTATAACAAATTCCTATTTTATAAATATGAGGATTTTGTTTTAATAATTTATCGTACCACCCAAGTCCTCTTCCTAATCTGTAGTTATACTTATCAAAAGCCACACCAGGAATTAACGCTAAGTCAATTGGTTCTGATACAATAAAGTCTATAGAGGCAATAAAGATTTTTTTTTGCTTATTTGTTGTTATTAACTCTGATATATCTACTTCGCCACTTAACGGAATATAGGCTAGTATAGTTTTTGCACTTCTATAAATTGTATTTTCTTTTATTTTTAAAATAGCTTCACTACTCCTAAAATTTATATTTGAAATTTTAAGATTTTTATATTTACTGCGTAGATCTTTTTTATTCAAAAATGTTATTTAACTCAACCTATTTTAAAAGAATTTATGCTAGTATACAAAGTTATGTTAACAAATTTCTTTTTACCTGCTGAAACACCATTAGAATATACTGCATTTAAGGATGTATTACGTTACATTTTTTCATCTCTCGATGAGTCATTTTATAATTCAGGTGAGTGGAGCCAAAAAAACCTTGTTTTAGAAATTGAGCAAGACAAAAAAAACCATGTAGTAGTTTGTTCAGACGAGCATTTTAGCCCAGATTCTTGCTGGGAAGATTATGATAGATTTTTAAAAAAAATCGAGCATGCAATAAATAGTAACAAAGAGCGTGGTAATGAAGAAGGAATAACTTTGGTTGTAAATGGAGATTTTTTTTCGATATACGAAAACCTACACCCTAATTTATCAGATGTAATGTCGTACCATACTAGGACTTTTCTTAGTTCTGCACCAGAGCAACTTGAGCATTTTGTCGATTTATTTTTTAAAAGAATGTACGAGGAATCTAACGGTATGATTAATCTTATAAATCAAATTAATATTTGGTTGCAAGATGGAGAAATTAAGGAACTAATATATATAACAGGTAATCACGAAGGAAACTACTTACATGGCATGGGTAAATCTGCCGAAAAAAACTTTTTAAAATTATTTTCGGCAGACGTACAAAATAAAATCAAAACTGGTTATCATAGAGTTGTTATAAATAAAAAAATCTCTATAAGCCATGGGAATCATCAAGTTCCACAAGCATCCGAATTAATTACAAAAAGATTATGGGGATTCGTTTTTCCTTTACCACAATGGTTAAATGAATATTTTTTGAAATGGCATAAGGAATGCGAAGAAAAATTAGATAAAGATGAACCACTAACATGGTTTGAAAAAAATTATATTTATGGACTTTCCGAAACAGACCACAATCCGCTAGTTTACGAAGCAAAAAATGGGAATGGCTACCTTTACAATATTTATGGCCATTTACACCAAGTAGCACAACGAAAATTAAGGAAATTTAAACTAAAAAATAATGAAGGTAAAATTATTAGTCCAAATATCAAAAATTATAAGAAACAGTCTGCTAAACGTTTTTATTTTAACGATGGAGATAATAACAATTTTATTATTATCGAAAACGGGGTTCCTACTATTTATACAGTAAAAATAGATGGCAAAATAGAAATTGCAAATTTAGAAGAACAACTTGTGGAGCCATAAACAATGTATAGTATAATATGGCTATACAGCCACTTAAATTGACAGAATATTTTCCAGATTCTAATAGCGATTACATAATCCAACTTAAAAAAATTTGTAATGCAATTTCAAATGTGTTTTCCCGAGTTGAAGGTGCAAAAGTAACTAAAGCAGATGAGTTGTATTTTATAGCCCTTCGGCAAGTTTTAGAAATCTATAGAAGTCTACCTAAAAATTTAATCAGTGATTTAAGTAAAGTTATTATTCCAAAAAATAATGTAAATATTTTGCAAAAAAATCCAGTAATTTCAATAACTTTTAGTACTATCAACCAAGAAGAAGCCTTATATGTATTAGAATACTGCAGAGATCTGATGAGCTTTGGTATAACAAACATTATGGATCAGAGAGACATCGGCCTAATTTATAGTGATGTTATTATGGACGACGAAAATTCTGGTATGAATGTATGTACTATATCACTCAAGTTAAACCTTCCCAAAAA
>CAZRHM010000022.1:5170-11712 GCA_964599845.1 uncultured Candidatus Saccharibacteria bacterium | reverse complement strand
TACTCCTTTCTTATTCTTGCACCTAGTTTTGTTAAGTTAGGAATTAAATCTGGGAATCTTCTAGAGATCATATCTGCATTTTCAATTGTTGTGGTTCCTTGTGCAGCAAGTGCTGCTAATATTATAGAATGGACTCCCTGAATAATCCCTGGAGCTACAACTTTTGTGCCTTTAAATTTAGATTGTCCAAATGTAATAATTTGATGTGGATTCGCCATTATCATTTTTCCTCCAAGCGCAATTAATTGCTCAAAGTATAAAAGCTGAGTTTCGTACATATTTGAATATATTCTCATGCTTCCTTCTGCAGAAAGTGCTAGTACTAATGCTTGTGGAATTAAATCTACTGGGTATGCCGGCCATGCCCAATCGTTAACCTTATCTATATCACCTTTAATATTTAGTTTACACTTCAGTTTCTGGTTAGATGGTACAAAAATATCATTACCACTTATTTCGACCTTCAAGTTCATTTTTCCAAAATAGTTAAGAATTTGGCCCATATGCTCAGGGATTGCATTCTTTATTAGAATTTCTCCATTTGTAATAGCGGCTGCAACTATTAATCCTCCAATATCGATATGGTCTGATATTATTGTCCACTCTCCTCCTTTTAATTCTTTAACTCCTTGAATTTCTAACCTGTTTGTGCCGATTCCCGAAATTTTTGCACCAATTGAGTTTAAAAAATTACATAGATCTTGTGTATGTGGTTCGCATGCCGCATTATAAATAACAGTTTTACCTTCTGCTTTAACTGCAGCTAATACCAAGTTTTCTGTTCCAGTTACAGATGCTTCAACTAACCAAATTTTTTCGTTTCCTTGTAATTTAACAGCCTTAACCATATAACTATTTTGCTTATCTACTTTTGCACCTAAGGCTTCTAAACCTTGAAACATTGCATCTAGCGGTCTATTACCTAATTTGCATCCACCCCCATCTTTGATTTCTGCTTTCCCAAACCTAGTTAAAAGTGGACCCAAAAAAACAAATGTTGCCCTTTCTTTTGCTGCAAGGTTCTCGTCAATCTTATATGTATTAATTGTAGATGCGTTCAATTTGACTGTATTGTTAGGAAGGTAAGAAACTTTTCCACCAAGTTGTTTAAATGTTTGCAGCATAATTCGAACAGACGAACTTTTTGGAACATTATGAAGAATAACAGGTTCGTTAGTTAGTAATGCTGCTGGAATAATTTTTAATATAGAATTTTTATTAGGTTCTGGAGTTACTTCACCTTTTAATGGAATCCCTCCTATAATTTTTAATGTAGACATTTTAGTTTTATTTTAATATAGGAATTATACAGTATATTTTTGATAAGCGTTAAGTGTTTGAAAAAGTTAAATGTTAAAGGTTAAATGTTAAAAGTTAATGTTGAATCATTAAGTTTACTTTCTAGATACTTCGCAATTATTTAGTGCTCTTTAAGTTTCTTTCTATTAACAATTTTGTCTTTGTTCTCAATTTTGCATAGGCTTTTATACCGGTTCATTTCAGCTAATAATTTAGCTTCTTGCTCAAGGTTATTTATATTAATTTGTAAGACCTGCCCGTCTCTACGACCAATATAATAGGAGATGACAAACAAAATAACATTGCTAGAATAGTTACCATTGTTAAAATTCAATACACTTTATTTCAAAATATAAAAATCTTTGGATCAACTAAATCCAGTATAGACTTAAAGCTACTCATGAATTATAATCAAGAAGTCGTAAGGATAAATATTTATCCCGATACGCTATACAAATCAAAGATTTGTGCTATCGGGATAATAATAATCTAGACTTTTTGCTCCACAACGTTAGCAAAAATCAAGATTATTTATTATGCCGAGGTAGCTCAGCTGGTAGAGCACTCGCCTGAAGAGCGAGGTGTCGGCGGTTCAAGTCCGCCCCTCGGCACCATTAACTACATATCTCTCTCAGCTGACTCAGATGCTTTTAGAACATCTCTAACCAGTTTTTGCATTACAATAATGTAATTTTGATAACTAACTTTATTATCCACATTACTAGCTGCAAATGGATTGATATAACCAAATTCTTTACTAAATGAATAAATTTGATTTTCTATACCGCTAAGGTCGATAAGTGGAAAATTACCTATCAGGTTTGCTCGTACGGTTTCACCATTAGCCCCAGTAATTGTTTTGTTTTCAATAACAACAGTTCTTATATTATCCGTACCATGGGCTTTTTTACCATAAACCATAGTTTCTGTAATGCTACCATCATCGTTATTAATAACTATTCTATTTGTAAATATGTTTTCTTTTATAAACGAAGCTTTGTGTACATTTTTCCATAAAGGATCACCACTTTGCCTAAGGTTTTTTGCTCTTTTACGTATTTGTTTATCGATCCTAGTTACGTACCCTACCTCTATATCACCGAATTGTATAATAAAATTTTTAATAGCAGGTCCTACTTTCAGAACTATTTGTTTTAAACTATCTATACTATCTATATTGTCAGGATCAATTGAAATAAATTGATATAAAATTTCGATTGATTCTTGTAATTGTTCTTTGGGTACAGCAAGATTTGGCGTGTTCCGGCCCAAATAATTACTTTTAACTACATGTTCAGGTTCTGGATTTTGAAATAACATACTATTTAATTAAATTGCAGTGATTATAGCTAAAAGCTAACAGATTATCTGTAAATTATTTGTAATAAAAACTAAAACAGATTATTAAATTTGATAACTTTGACTGTTTAAGATAACATTAGCAGATATATCTATATTAAAACGTAACAATGAATAAACAAAAAAACAGCACTACAAAAAGTGAAAAAGCTAAAACAAAAAAAGAAAATAAATTAGTTGAACAAAAAACAACAAGCAGAAAGAAATTGAATTTAAGAGATTTAAAATCGAGTGATACAAGACTATTTTTAGGTGTTTTCGGGTTTGTAATTGTACTTGCTGTTCTAGCTTTAGGTGTGTTTTTTATAACTAAAAAACAGTTTGCATCTAACGAAATAGGTATCGAAATTCCAAACGATTATGAAACTTACGAAAATGATATGTATACAATAGGTTATCCTAAAGGATTTAAAGGAGAAGAGAGAGATGGAAGCTTTACTGTTACAAAAGATTTACCTGCAGACGAGGCATTAAACCCACTTGCAGGTGGTTTTGCTAATTTAGCAGTTGCTCCTGCAGGAGAAGATTTACTACAATTGCAAGGCTTTAGTATTGATACGATAAAAGATGTTAAATGTCATGAGTATAAAAAAACCTTAGATGAACAATTAAATGAACAAATGGAAGAAACATCCGGGCAGGCTGAAGCCGAAGTAGATGTAGTGAATATTTTATTGAATGGTAATAAAGGTTGTGAAATAAGTATTTCTGCTGTACAAACTGGCTTTGAGGCAAAAATTGTTTATTATCTAGTTCTTGGAACAGAAGACAAAGTTTATTCTGTAGCTGTTACCTCTTTTGGACAAAGTGAAGGTGACTACGATTCTTTACTAAATGCATCTAAAACATTTAGTTTAAAGGAATAAAGCCTTAGTCTTTTCAAAAATAATAATTATTGTTAGAATTCTGAGCAATAAATAGTGTTTGTATTTGATTAGGCACAGTCAAAAAGCTGACAAATACTATGTTGGACAAACTTCTAACTTAGATTTAAGAATTGGAGCACATAAAAGTGAAGATTCTAAGTATAGTAAATATACAAAAAGAGCGAATGACTGGAAATTAGTATATAAATAAGAATATAATACAAGAAGCGAAGCAGTTAAGAAGGAGCGAAATTTAAAAAAACAGAAATCCAGAGTGTTTCTGGAAAATCTAATAAGGGCGGCTAGCTCAACTGGCTAGAGCATCCCGTTTACACCGGGAAGGTTGTAGGTTCGAGTCCTACGCCGCCTACCATGCTGCTTCACATAAATGCTACCATAAAATTTTGTTCTTAATGAATTCCCAAGTGAATATAAATAGGATAGTAATTTAAGTATGTTTTAATCTCTACTAGCCCGGATTAGCTCTTTTGTTTTATTTAGCATCACTTCCGAAAAATATTTGCATACACAAGCTAATATTGCTTTTATTTTTTCACTTTCTGTATTAATAGAATTTGTTTCTACGTTTATTAAGTATAAATTTTTTATAACTGTTATATTTGCAGAAAACTGTATGTTTTCTATTTGCCCGGTTAAGTGAATAATTCTGCTTCCATTAAAATTCGCACCATAAAACTTTATTGTGTATTGTTTTTCTAAAGATGTACTGATCATTTTAAACTGTTGTTCATAAATGTAATGAGATAACAAATAAGGTATTAATAAATCAATCATTGCTTTTTTATTATCTATATCTATAAGTCCAGTAATACTCATCGGCAGTATTTCACATATAACGCTTCCTTTACCATCAGCAGTAACAATCTTTGAGGTAAAACAGTAGTTTTGTATCAGTATTTTTTGCCCAGGTAGTTTGTATTGTACAATTACTAGGAGTTCTTCTGGCGAATATTCAGAATGTTTAACTTGAAAAGTACCACCATCTATATCTATTTGTTGTCCCTGTATTAAAGTAGTAATATCGTTAATATCCATAAATAATAAAAACTCCTTGCAAATTTAGGTATACCATGTATTACTATAAGGTATACTTAATTAACAAAAGGTATACCAACTAAATAATATTTTTTAAATTAATTTTATGAAGAGTTTAACATCTAGGCAACAGCTTGTTTTAGATGTATTAAAAGATTACATCTCTAAACATGGTGAAGCTCCTACCTTAACTGAATTACAAGAAGTTTTAGAGATTAAAACAAAACGAGGAGTGGTTAAACATTTAGAAGCGTTGGATAAAAAAGGTTTTATTTACAGAACTGGCGAACCTCGCGGAATAAAAATTACCGACACATTCCAAAAAGCAACTTTTCAAATCCCAATCTATGGTTATGCAAATGCTGGTACACCACTTGTATTTGCACAGGAAGAAATAATAGGATCAATTTATGTAGATAAAAAACTAATAAGTAAAGGCGATGGGAAGTTTGGTCTAATTGTTAAGGGAGACTCTATGAACATAAGACAAATAGATAAAGTTGCAATACAAGATAAAAATTTTGTAATTATAGATAAAAATGCGGAATTTAGAGATGGTGATGTAGTGCTTGCTGTTATTGATGATGCAGCTACAATTAAAACATTTAAAAAGTCAGCAAATTCTGTAATCTTGTACCCTGAATCTAATAATCCAGTACACACACCAATTTATTTGAGTGAAGACAGTAATGCTGTAATAAACGGTAAAGTTATTGCCGTTTTAGAAAATCCGTCTTAATTTTTATTTCATTACCATGTCCGTAGGAAGAGACTGCTTACCTTTTCTACCACAAAAAAAGGGAAACCTTTTAAAAAGAATATGGGTATTCCTTAGTGTTTAGTGTGGTAGAGTAAGACCCCTTAACTGCAATTAAGGGGTCTAAAACTAAAGAGACTGCTTATGCTTATTATAAAAGTAAACTGATAAAAACGGAAGCAATGCCAAGCTGCCAACAAAAATTGTTGCAATAGCAAAAATATACCGTACTTTTTCTTTAGTGAAAAATATTATCCAAACCGCAGCTAATGTAGAAAGCATTCCGTTATCGATAATCATAACCCTAAAAAAAGAACTATTATTTAACAATTCTGAAATTATTAACTCATTGTTAAAAATAGATGTTAGTGAATCTAGAAAAATACAAACCAAAATAATTATCCATAAAACTAAGAAAGTTATTGAGTATGTTTTATACTTATACTTTAAATTCATTTTTATGTGTATTAAACTATTAATAATATAATACATTTTATTATTATTTATGAATTTAATCATAAAATTAGTAAGTATTACGCTTGCAGTAATAATTTCCGCTTATGTTTTACCTGGGGTAGTTGTTGAAGGGGTATTGGCAGCATTAATTGTGGGAGTAATTTTAATTGCTCTAAACATGACTGTAAAACCAATACTAACAATGCTTACTTTACCTATTACACTATTAACACTTGGCTTATTTTCCGTAATAATAAATGGATTAATGATAGTTATTGTTGACTTTTTAGTTCCTGGATTTTCTGTTGAAAACTTTTTATGGGCAATTCTATTTGCGCTTGTTTTATCGATAGTAACATCAGTTTTGGATACCTTAACAGGAGATAAATAATATTAAAAAGCCGCAAATAAAATTGCGGCTTTTTAATATGGTGTAAATTCTCTTACTTTCTTCTTTCTACAATAATACTGCAACTCGTTACTACAGCAGCAATAACACCAATTGCAGCTAAATAAGGTGCTAATAAAGCTCCTAGCAATCCTAAAAACAAAGGGATTTCCAAAAGTTTATTACCCTTCTCATTTTTAATAATTATTCTTCTAATGTTTCCTTCTTGAGCAAGCTCTTTCACTTTATCTAAAAGGTCTTCACCTTTAACTTTAAATTCATCGACAGTTTCTTTATCTGTCAATTTTTCTTTAAGCTCTTTTGCTTTTGTCTGAGCTTTTTTTGTAAGATTTTCTGTTTT
>CAZRHM010000022.1:0-5160 GCA_964599845.1 uncultured Candidatus Saccharibacteria bacterium | reverse complement strand
ACTATCGCAAGGGGCGTTGCCGTAGGTGACGAACTGGAATATGCCGATGAGGTGACGTTGGGCAGAAGTATCCTGAACAGGATTCCATTTGAAAGTTCTTTAAAAACATGAACCCATTGATCATGTTAAGTAAATAAAATTTAATAATATTTATAAATGAAAAATGAAAGCTTTTTAGACGAAAGATTAAAGGTAATACTGGGAATAGTTGTTGCGTTTGTGTTTATAGTAATAATTATTTTTGCCGTAAAATCATTGTTAAACAATGCAGAACAAATTGGAAAAAAAAGTCCAAAAGATTGGAAAGAATATACAGATATAGGGTTTAAATTTAGTTACCCAGAAAATTTTATAGTTGAAGATAAATTAAATGGTATTGGAATAATTGCTTATTCTGAAGGTAACCCAGACAGTATTTGGCAAATAGAACGAATTACTAGTAGACTAAAAAATGATTATATAAAATATATTTACGATAAGGATTGTTCAAATGTATTGGAGGTAGTTAAAAAACAATTTGGCGTGTTAGATATAGATTCTTCAAAAACTAAAATAAGTAATAAATTTATAAAACTTCATAGTTTAGAAGGGTGTAGGCTAAAAATAATGGAAGATAAAAAAGAGACTCAAATGTATATTTTAAGAGGGCCAAAAGACAACATTTACAGTTTTATTCTTCAAGCTGTAGTAGAATCAAATACAGAAACTTATAACAAATTAGAAGATTCTTTAAGAACCTTTAATGCGACTGAATAAAAATATAAAAACAATAACAGTAGGTATATTAATAGCTGTAATAATTTCGATCAGTTTAATATATATATTTATAGTTACTAAAAATAGCCCAGACATTGGGCTTAATCAAATTGAAGGATATATAGAATACAAAGAAAACGGGTATGCATTTTTTTACCCCGAAGAATATAAAATTGCCAAAGATTTTAGATCAGTGAGAGTATATGTTGAATCAGATAACGAAAACGATGAGAATGCTTTAATAATAACCCCTCAGATTGATCCTTCAGAACTAAGTATTGACAACGTTTTAGAGATAATAAATAAAAAGAAATGTTCAGAAATTGCAACACCTATTTTACAAGATATTTTTAGGGAAATAAAAGAAATTGGTTATAGGGCAAGCTTTGTATATATTAATGGCATACCTGCATGTCAAATTGAATTTAATTCGGACAATGGCGAAGGATTTATATGGTCACTAGCAGGAAACGATAACAAATACTATGCTTTAGCAGTTTTTAATACACCAAATAAAAATTCTGAAGTATACTCTACTCTACAAAAAGTAGCATTATCTTTTAAAATTAATTCAAATATTAAGTCAGAAAATATGAATCAAACTAACCAAAACTCAGAAAAATATAATAAGTACAGTAGTGTTCCTGAAACACTAGATAAAAATGAAATGGCAAATAAAAAATCAATAATTACAACAGACAAAGGAGTTATTGAAATAGAATTATTTGGAGAAGAAGCACCAATAACAGTAAGTAATCATATATTCTTAGTAAATGAGGAATTTTATAATGGGCTAATTTTTCACAGACGTGAAGAAGGTTTTGTAATTCAAGGTGGTGATCCATTAGGATCTGGAATTGGAGGCCCTGGCTATAAATTCGAAGATGAACCGGTAAAAAGAAATTATGACAAAGGAATTGTTGCTATGGCAAACTCTGGTCCAAATACAAATGGCAGTCAATTTTTTATAATGTTAGAAGATTATCCATTACCACCAAGTTATACAATATTTGGAAAAGTTATAAAAGGTATGGATGTTGTTGAGAAAATAGAAGTAGGTGATGTAATGAATAAAGTTGAGATTGTAGATGCAAATTAATCTATTTTGCGTATGTTTCTGTAGTTTCCGAACTACTTAATAAGCTATTTTCTTGTAAAACTAAAAATTTAAAACAGTCGCTGTTTTCTAGTTTTTGTCTAACTAATGGATCTATATCAGAGAAGCTTACTTTAGAAAAAATGTGATTCGATACATCTAACTCGTGCCATGTTCCAGTACTATCTAGCTTAATCACCTCACCAGTTGATTGTAGCCTAAAAATTAGTTCTCTTTCTGTAGGGCTTGAATATCTTTGTGTGCACCATACTAGTGGTCCTCTCCTCTCCACTTCTAAACGTGTTTGTATATTTTTCGAAGCTCGTGTTATTGTAATTTTGCCAGAATCACAATTAATTCGAACACTAGTGGGTATAACCAATTGTTGGTTATTAACATTAACTCTAATATGGGTTTCTTCTCCGTTACTCATTATTGAACGGCATAGTTTATTAAGGTCTAGGAGTATTGTAGAATTATCTGGAAGCCTTGGATCAAATACATTATCCAAATTAAATTCAAGTAAAACATCGTGTATGTTTTTTATGTAGTTTGTCGTATATATACCAGCTAATGCAATTGCTAAGGTAACTAAACGTGTAATTTTTGCTGAACTAATCATGTAAAAACTATAAAGCATTATCTACCAATAATATAGAGTTCTTCCTCTGCTCTAGTTATTGCTGTATATAACCATTTTTTCCATGTTTCATTGTCCATATGTCCAGATTTTTCTTCAAAAATAATCACTCTTCTTGCTTGACTACCTTGTGCTTTGTGTACTGTCAAGGCATAGCCAAAATCAAACAAATCTATTTCTTTTGGAACAAAGAGTTGTTCTTTATTGTTAAATTGCTTTCTCGAAATCTGACCCTGATACTTTATCCCTTCTTCTTCAAAATCTATATTTACATAAAGTAAATCTTCATCTACTTTTTCTAATGACTTTATTTTCCCTATCATTCCGTTAAAGATTTCTTTTGTATGATTATTCTTTAAACAGATAACTTTATCACCAGGTTCAGGTTCTTCAGTTTCGTAACCTAAAAGCCCTCTAATATACTTATTTAATTTTATTCTTGTTGAATTAAATCCACAAAGTATTAGAGTGGTATTATTATAAGATTCCATTAAATCTAAAATTGTGTCTCTTGCAGATTCTTCACCTCTAATTATTTTGTATACTACACTTGAATAAACCTTAGGCTCAATTACACCTTTAGTACGGGCTTTAATAGAAAGTTCTATTATTGGATTTTCAGCCTCTTGTCTGTAAATTTCTTCTAAACTGAAGTCAGGTTTTTGCATTAGATTAAAATTTCCTCTAATTGGTGGAAGCTGTCCATGATCTCCTACAGCTATAATTGGGATTTTATAAGAAGAAATATCGTTCCATATTTCTTCATTTACCATCGATGCCTCGTCTATTATTATTAAATTTGTTTTAATTTCTTTTCGTCTTTCCCATCCTGTTATTTCGCCTGTTGTATTAGTTACAGGCGAATAAATCAATGAATGAATTGTGCCAACTGTATCTATACTGTAAATCGAATTATTTTCTTTTAGCTTGTTTTGTAACACTCTAGCCGCTTTTCCTGTAAAAGAGCAAAATGCCACTGAATAATTTGGGTATTCTTTATGAAGTTCTTTCCGTAAGTAGCTTATTAATGTTGTTTTTCCTGTTCCTGCGTAGCCTCCAACAGTTATGTAGGTTTTATTATTAGGTTTTTTAAGCCATTTTTTTACTCCACTTATAACATCGTTTTGGTTTTTAGACAGTTTTACCATGTTACTATGTTTTACTAACTAAAATTTTTATATATTGAAATTAAATTATCAATTTTGTGTAAAGATTTAGTATTTTTATTTTAAAAATATACGCTAAATATCTATTTGATTAAAGAGTTTATTACAAGATGACAAAATAAGTTGTACATCGGATGAAATGATTTCTATTTTTTTGTTTAAAAAAGATATACAAAAAAATATTTCAGTTGCCAAATAATGGATTACAGAATTTCACGAATTGCTTTTTTTAAGCTATTAAAATGTTTAATTACGTCCTTATCTTGGATTTTAAAATCAAATTCGTGAACTATTTGGTTTCTTATTCTATGTGCTACTCTTATTGAACTGTACAAATCTTTGCTAAATAACCGTTTGGAGTTTTTAAGACGTTCTGACATTGTTTTACCTGGTCTATTAAGCTTTTTTAATGCATGATCCAACAACTTATCTGCTTCTACTAAAGCATTTTTTCTAATTTCATTATTTTCAGTTGTTATTAATAAATTAAGTTGGCTTAATCTTTTAATCACTTTTTTTCTCCACTCCTGGCTTTCTTTTGGAACTTTAGATAAAAGTAAAATGTATACACTTAGTAAAATCGCAAGCGCAATAAATAGAATTGTAAGTATTAATGTTATATTCATTATTTTTGAATATTTTCCCGGCCGTATTTAAGTGTTTTTGCTAGCCAAACAAGTTCATTAATTAAATAATTAGTGCGAGATGTTAAGTCTTCTTTATCTTTTATTAACTCGGCATTCTCATTAAAAATTTTATCGGCATAAGGAAATTGTACATCTTTAAAGCAAGAAATTAATCCCATAGCTTTTGTTGCATTAATTAAAGCTTCTATCGCTCTAACTCCACCCCAAGGTCCATCAGAAACACCAGCATAGGCAACAGGCTTATAATGATAATTATTGTATTCACTATCTAATAATCTTTTTAAACTTCCCGAAAAAGTGTGGTTGTATTCAGGAACAACAATAAAAAAGCCGTCGGCGTTCTTTGTTATTTCAGTGTATTTTGGGTCTTTATGTTCTTCGTTATTTCCATCGAAAGGCATATTAAAATCTCTTGGGTCAACTATGAATGATTCAATTTCTTCATGTTGATTTAATAAATTTAATATAAAGTTTGCTACATTTTTACTCCTTCTATTCTTCCTGGAAGTACCAAGTATAAGTGGAATATTGAGTTTCATTAATTTTTTTATAAAATTTTATAGTTTATTATACCCTTTGTTCGTATATAATTGGAAAGTTATTGTATGTTATTGAGCATTGTCGACGACCCTTTTGAGCAACCAAAATTTGAAAGAGACGCCTATGGATTCATTCAAAAGCTGGAAGAAACATATAATAAGTTAGCTCAAGATGTTGAATGGATTGAAGTCAATGGTGTCAATCAAGATTATTTTAGCATTCAATGGTTAGTAGAATCAGATCCTAACAATTTACGTGATGGCATAAAGGTATTACGATCATTAATTCATTATGCTGATGAATCACTGAAGCAAC
>CAZRHM010000021.1:0-12243 GCA_964599845.1 uncultured Candidatus Saccharibacteria bacterium | reverse complement strand
CCAGCATAGGTCGAGTCCGACAACAACGGACGACATTTTACGTTCACGACGCCAACGAACCCAAAAAACCCCCAACTGCCGCAAGTGAACGCAAACTATCACAAACTACCGCCCAAATGGCCGAAAATGGGACGATACGCAACGATACTCTAGAAATTTGAGTGTCGCTCAACAGCGAAAGTCCAGGTCACAGGCTCGAATTACACTAGTGTAGTTATCGCCAAATTGAATTTGAATTTCGCTCAATATTGACGATAGATAACGATACCCATATCCCAACCCATAGGGCACTCCAGGACTGACTCTAAAACTGAACCTACACACTTTTAGTATTACCGTACATATGTTCGACCCTCCTGTACCCTCCCCCCCCGCCTCCGCCTAAAATGCACTGTGTTTCGAGACATTTTTTAAGTTTTTTGGGGCCTGGCTGGGGGTGTTGGGTTTTTGCTGGTCGGTAATTTGTGTTTGTTTCTTTCGTTCTCGTTGTTTTATGTGAGCGCCAATGAAAAATTTTTCATAATTTTTTATTGATGTGCGAACGTGTTTGCCCTGCGCAGCATATAGTTGTGCTGTGGGTTGGAGGGTGAGTGTTCCTCCCTTTGCCACCTTTTTTGGTGGCTTGGGAGGATTATGCCTTGAGTCGAACGGCTTGTGAGTATGCGGATACGAACTTGCTGTTCGTGTGTGTGAAGGTATAAAACTCCCCGACGGGCTGCTGCACCGTTTTCAACACTTTTGTTGTTTGTGTTGTACTTTGGTGGCCCAAGGTGGGGAGGGGTGTCTCTCCGCTCTCCGCTCTCAACCCTTGCCTTGGGTCTTTGTTTTGGGTTGCCCCCCCTTACACAGCCCCCTCGGTCGGGGGCGTCCTCCGCCATCCTGGGGGGGGACAGTTTCTTTCGTTCTACTTATAGTTGTAAGTGTATTATATGATACTGTTTTGGGTGTATTGTGATGAGGTTTCCTGCTGCTGTGTGGAAGGGCGATGGTCTTTCTGGTGGTTCGTTTGTTGTTTCTGCGCCGAAGCGTCTGATTTTTCATACTACTGAGACGGAGGGTGTTCCTTCGTATGGTGGTGGTGCTTCTGCGCCGCATTTGACTTATTATGTTCAGAGGCGGCGTTGGGTGCAGCATTCTTCGTTGGCTCATGCTGCGCGTGCGTTGCGTAATTTGTCTGGTGGTGTGGAGACTAATAGGCAGGGTTCTATTCAGGTTGAACTTGTTTGTTATTCTGATAAGAGTGTTGCTGATAAGAAGCCGTCGAGGTTGTGGGTTGGTAATCTGCCGCAGTATGCTTATAATGATTTGGCTGAGTTTGCTGCTTGGTGTATTGTTGAGTTGGGTGTGACGAATGTGGTTCGTCTTCCTCGCCCAACTCCTAAGTATGGGGTTGATTCTCCTGCTCGTATGACTCCTTTGGAGTGGAATGTTTTTAATGGGTTTGCTGGGCATTTTGAGGTGCCTGAGAATACGCATTGGGATCCTGGTGCGTTTGATTTTGAAAGGTTGGTGGTTTTGGTGGCTGACATTTTGGATCCGTATAAGGATATTCCTTTTTGGGATGATGTTTCTTCGTGGGCGAAGTCTGCGTGGAAGCGTGCTTATGATGCGGGTTTGGTGAAGTCGAATACGCAGCCTGGGGCTCGAATGACGAAGGAAGAGTTTTTCGTCTTTTTGGAGCGTCTTGGGGTGATTTGATTTGATGGAGGTGACGTGCCGCGCCGAGTTTTGCGGGGCGATTATTTCTTCGAATGATGTGATGGCTGAGAAGCAGATTAAGTCTGCTCCTGGCCATCTTGTTGTTCTTTATCGTTGTTCTGTGTGTTCTGCTGCTGACCGTATTATTGTGCGCGCTGACGACTGGTATGGTCGCATTGAACCTGAGTTGGATGATGTTGCTGTTCGTGGTGCCCGCATTATGGAGGAGTTTATTTTAGATTTGGGTTTGTTTGATACTGTCGCTGAACTGGAGGCCTTGTGGGCTTCTTATCGTTCGCCTGCCCCTTTGGAGGGTGTTGTTTGTGGTTGTCGTAGCTGTGAGGGTGGTTTGCTGTGAGTCGTGGTAAGAGGTGGATTGATCCGCAGATTAAGGAACAGTTTTTGGATTGGTTGATGACTCCTCCTGGGGAGCGGGAGCCTGCTACTAAAACTGAGTTTGCGGAACAGTTCGGTGTTTCTCCTAAAACGTTGTATAATTGGGAGCGGGAACCTAAGTTTCAGGAGAAACTGTTTCAGCTGCGTGTTGAGTGGGGTAATCGGTGGTATCCTGATATTTTGGCTAAGTTGATGGATATTGTTTTGAATGGGCCGCCTGCTCAGTCTGTTGCCGCTTCGAAGGTTTTGTTGTCGCATATTGACGTGTCTGAAAGTAAGGAGGCTGTCCGCATTCAGGTTTCTGAGGAACTGGAGAAGCGTATGAAGGAGTTGGCTGAGGAGCTTGGCTACGAGGTGATTGAGTGACGGTTCCTAGGTTGGAGGGGTTGGCTCCTGAGGAGGCTCTTGCTTTGGCGAGGGTTTCTAAGGAGTTTTTCTTTTCTGAGTTTTATCATATTCCTGTTGTTGGTAAGGGGCCTCAATTGTTTAAGCCTCGCCCGTTCCAGCAGCATATTGCCCGTGAGATTGATACGTCGAAGCGGATTGTTGGTTTGAAGGCCCGTCAGATCGGGTGGACTACTATTGGTGTTGCTTCTGCTTTTCACGACGTGTTGTTTAATGATGAGCATCCTTGGTTGTTTATTTCGAAGAACGAGGATGCTGCCATGAAGATGTTGGATAAGGCGAAGTATGCGTATGGGCGGCTGCCTGGTTGGATGAAGGAGTTGTTGCCGAAGGTGACGGCTTATACGCAGACGTCGATGATTTTTGATAATGGGTCTCGTATTGAGTCTGTGCCTGCTACTGCGTCTACTGGTCGTGGTGACGCTGTGCATGGGGTGTTGATGGACGAGTGTGCTTTCATGGAGTACGCTGAGGAGATTTGGGGTGCTGTGGAACCTCTTACGTATGGGGTTGCCATGTTGTTCTCTACTGCTAATGGTATGGGTAACTTTTTCCATGAGATTTGGTTGGATTCGCAGCAGAAGGATTCGGTGTGGAAGGGTATTTTCTACCCGTGGAGTGTTGTTGAGTCTCGTGACGAGGAATGGTATGATACGGCTCGGCGTTCTTTCCGTGGCCGTGAATGGTTGTTCTTCCAGGAGTATGCGTCTACTCCTGAGGAGGCGTTTTCGAAGTCTGGCCGTGTTGCGTTCGGCACTGACATTGTGGATGACTGCTTTGAGGAGATTGAGCCTGCTAAGAAGTTTAGGTGGGTGATCGGCCAGGGGGCTGAGGAGATCGGTTTAGATGAGGAAGCTGATATCGAAATTAACATGTGGGTTCCGCCCGAAGTCGTTCGTGACGACTCTGGTCGCCCTTTGTGGAAACCTAATTATGTTGTTGCTGCGGACGTTGCTGAAGGTTTGGATCATGGTGACTTTTCTTATGTTACTGTGTTTGATGCGAATACGGGGGAACAGTGTTTGTCGTGTAAGAGTGCGATCCCGATTTCTTATTTGGATGAGTTGGTTGCTTGGGCGGGCCAGCAGTATTTCACCGCGTTGGTTGGTGTTGAGAGGAACAACGCAGGTGTGTTGCCTTTGGACCGCTTATATAGGGATTGGTACTACCCTCGTCTCTACCGTATGGACACTTTCGCCCAGTTCCGCACTGGGGATCGTACGCCTCGGTACGGTTGGGTCACGTCTGCAGCGACGAAGTCGAAGATGGTTAACGATTTTTACCATGCTTTATCCGAAGGTAAAGTTCTTCTACATGACCCCGAATTCAGGGTAGAGGCGCAAACGTTCATTGCGGATGGTAAGGGTTCTTATGCTGCCACGAAGTCGCATCATGATGACGTTATTATGGGTACTTTGATTGCTTGGCAGCTGGTTTTGGATTCTCCGAAGTATCCTATTCTGTGGGTGGATGATAAGGTGTTGCCGCCCACTCATGAGGAGATTGATGCTTTGATTTTTAAGGATAACAGTGTTACGGCTGCTGACTTGTTGGATCGTCCTTTGGGTCAGCCTGAACCTGTTAAAATGAGAAAGACGTTTGTTTTCACTGAGTCGAATGTTAAGCGTTCTGATTTAATGTGATACGTTTTCTCGTATTATGTGAGGTGAATTATTTTGACTGATAATCTTAAGCAAGGTGAGGGTGGCGCTACGCGTTCCCGCAGGTCTGGTTCTCCAAGGGACCAGGGTGAGGGTGGTGCGCGCAGTAAGGGTCCTTCTATTCCTCAGAAGGGCGGGATGATTCCTGCGAATGTTCCGCCTGGGAGGAAGGGCGGTTCGCATTTGCAGCCGCATCCTGCCCGCACTAATAAGACGGCTGAGCGTGGCGGTGGCACCATTTTGGGTCATGATCGTGTTAATCCGTCTGCTGGGAAAAGTAAGAGCGGCGACCACATGTCGCAGCATCCGTCGTTGCAGGGCCGCAAGGCTCAGCGTGTTGTGAATCCTTATAAGTAATATGTGCAGTATTGATGGTTGTGAACGTCCCGTTAATCGGGATGGTTTGTGTTTGACGCACAAGTTGAAGACTGTAAGGTCTAATATGGGGCATCTTCGTCGTGAACGTAACGGCGAGGATGCTACTGGTGGTATGGGTACTGAAGCGTTTGTTCGGGACATGTATGAGAAGCGGCGTGCTGCTGGTTTGCCTGACCCTGAGCCTGCTAATAAGGAGGCTGCTAGATATGCGCCTGCGGCTGGCATCCATGCTAATAAGAAGTATAGGCAGGTGAATTCGTAGTGCCTGAAACAATTGGTTATGCTCGCCCTAAGATGGTGCGCCGCGTTTTGTCGAAGGAGATGGAACGCAAGCTCAAGTCGGCTGTTGACCGTTTGAAGTTAGGGCAGGATTTCAGGCAGAAGGAACGTGAGGATTCGTGGCGTTCTTCTGTTGAGCAGTATTTAGGGCAGAACGCTTGGAAGGGTTATTCTCCTGAGGATACTACTGCTGATCTTGTTAATATTAATATTTCGTTTTCGACGATTAACACTTTGGTCCCGTTCGTTGCTGACGAGGATCCGTCGTTTATTGTGGAACCTGACAGTGAAGATGCCGACGAAATGTCGGCTGCTGTTTTAGAAACGTTTATAAACCGCCTTTGGCGTTCCCATAAGATTCGCGGGAAGCGCGCTTTGGCGGACGCAACTTTCGACCATTTGGTGCTTGGTGATGGTTGGTTGAAGGTTGGATATGAAATTGTCGACCTGCCCACTTACAACGAGGTTGGTGACATTATTGGTGAGGGTAGGGTCAAGATTGCTGAGTTTTCCGTGTCTAGGGTGTCTCCTTGGGATATGTGGGTAGATCCGTATGCGGATGGTTTACATAATGCACGTTGGGTTTGTCAACGTATCCTGATGCCTTTCGAGGAGTTGAAGAAGGACCCTCGCTATAAGGTAACTGACGACGAAGATTTCGGGGGTATGGACATTGATCCTACTAATCTGTCGCCAGAAGACACTTCTCGTATCGACTACTTGACTGATGGTTGGGTGGCCGTATACGAGTTTTATGATATTAAGGAACGTTGGATGATGTCGTTCATCGGTGACGGGCAACAGTTGGTCCGTTACGTGGAGCATGTGACGGCTCCGTTCGTCCAGATTCCGAACTATCGTATTCCTAATTCGCCTTACCATATTGGTGAGTTGGAGCAGATTCGTTCGCTGCAGGACGAGATCAATAAAACCCGTTCTCAGATGATGACGCATAGACGTCGTAACGTTATGAAGTGGGTGGTTGCTGAAGACCGCCTGTCTGAGGAAGCGTTGGATGCTATGGCGTCATCGAGGGTGAACGATATCATTAAGATTCACACCAATGAGCCTATTCAGAATATTATTCAGGCTATTACTCCTACCCCGTTGTCGTCTGACTCTTACATGTTAGATGATCGTTTGCGGGCGGATGTTAATGAGATTACTGGTGTGAACGAGTACCTTCGTGGTGTCCCTCAGAATATTTCGAGGACGGCTACGGAGGCTTCGATCATTGAAGGGTCTACTAACATTCGGACCCGTCACAAGCTGTTAATTATCGAGACTGCTGCCCGTGAGGCGGGCCAGTTATTGTTGGACATTATTCGCGACGTTCTTCCTTTGACGGCGTTCGAAGAGATGACCATGTTCGTTACTGGCCGTGAAGCTGAGCGGGTGAATCGTGCGAGTGGATTGGATCCGACTGCGGGTGCTGCGTTGGTTACTCCGAACCCCGAGATTTTCGAGGGTCGGTACCGTGTCGAAGTGGAACGTGGTTCTACTGAGTTGCGTAACCCGCAGGTTAAAGCCCAACAGTTGATGCAAATGGTGAATATCATGTTGGGTGCTACACCTATTTTACAGCAGTTAGGCATCCCGTTTAATTTGAAGCGGCTTCTTGAATTGTGGTTTGAAGCGGAAGGTATTAAGGATCTCGAAAAGTTCTTCGAACCTGACGAGGACCAGGCCATGATGCACCAGTTAGCTATGCAGGAACGTATGAATGCGGTGGCTGCTGCTGCTGGTCAGGGCGGTTCGCCTGGCGGAGCGGGTATTTCTGCTGCTCCTGGCATGCCTAATAGGGCTACCGCTCAGGCCCCTAGCGCTCTAATTGACCCCTCTAATAGTGGCATGTTGCCACCTAGGGGCTACTAGTAAATGATACGTTTTGTTGTTTATATTGAAGGAGGACATATTTAATGTCTAATAATACTGCGAAACTCAGTTTCGACGAAGCCTTTAATCAGGCGCAGGCGGAAATGTCACGGGCAGGTGATGATTCCTCTCCGACTGCCATCGGAGAGCCTGCTACTGCAGAGGCTTCAGAAGTTGAGCAAGTCGCTGTCGAGACGGAGGATGAGAACGGTCTCTTTGATGTTCTCGCCTCTGATGATGCTGAGAACAACCACCCCGAAGAGGAGTTGTTTGAGGTTAAGGTTCGCGGGGAAACCATTAAGGTTTCTTTGGATGAACTTAAACGGGGTTATAGTCGTGAGGCCGACTATACTCAAAGCAAGCAGGAGCTTGCTGAAATGCGTAGACAGTATGAGAATGCTATTACGTTGTGGGAGGCTTTGGAAGCCGACTATGTTGGAACTGTACAGAAGCTGATGGGTCGTGCTGGCATTCAGGGTTCCCTGAATCCTCGCGGGGCGAAGGGTGCTGAAGAGCCTGCCGACATTGAGGCCCTGGTCGAGCAGAAGCTTCAGGAGAAGTTAGCTGCCGACCCCAGGTTCCAACGTTTTGAACAGGAGGCTGCGCTTCGTGAAATCGAAGCGATTTTCTCTGATATTGAGAGGGCGTACGATATCCAGTTGACGACCGCTGATAAGCGGGCGGTGCTGGAGCGGGCTCAGTCTGAGGGGACGACTAACCTTCACATGGTGGTTGGTGCGATGCTGCAGGAGCGTCAACGCAAGTTGGCGGCTCAGCAGAACCTTGAATTGACTTCTACTGTGCAGGGTAGGCGTTCTGGTGTTCAGGAGGATTTCACTCCCCAGCCGCAATACTATTCGACTGTCTCTGAAGCTTGGAATGCTTCGCTTGCTGAGGAAGGAGACTTTCTCTAAAAATAATGTTGAAGGAGGTTGAGAAGCATGGCTGGTAATCCGAACTATGATCGGTTAATCAGTGCTACTATGGAGAAGTATCTTCCGACGTTGGAAGACAATGTTTTCACGTCGAAGCCGCTTCTCTTTGCTATCAACAACTTCGGAAACGTTAGGACTCTCGACGGTGGAACGCAAATTAATGTTCGGCTCATGTATGCAGAACTGGGCAACCAGGGCTCTTACGGTAAGGGCGACACCTTCCTCACTAATGAGGACGAGGGCACTACGGTTGCTCACTATGACTGGAAGCAGTATTACGCTGTTGTTCGTCTGTCTGAGATCGACCTTGCTATGAACCAGGGTGCGCCTGCTGTTGGACGTATCGTTGAGGAGGAGCTGAATAGGGCTGAGCTCTCTATTGCTGAGTCGTTTGACCACATGTTCTTCCAGGACGGTACTGGTAACGGTGGGAAGGACTTTAACGGTCTTGCGAATCTGGTGAATGACACTGGTACTCTTGGCGGCATCAACGCTGACGCTGCGGGCAATGACTGGTGGCGGTCGTATGTCGATCGGAATGTGGGGGCTTTGTCCTTGCATAAGATTCGCGTGCCTTACCTGACGGTTTCTGAAGGTAATGATTTCCCGACCAATATCTTCACTGACCAGGATACATATGCGAACATTGACTCGTTATTCGAGGATCGTCAGCGGTTCGTTGACCCGACGATGGCGAACCAGGGTTTCGAGACCATCATGTTCCATTCGGCTCCTATCTCGTTTGATAGGAACTGTCCTGCTGGTAACATCTACCTTCTGAACATGAAGTATATCACGCTGAATAAGCTTGGTAATAACTGGTTCAGAATGTCTGACTGGCTGGAACCTGCTAACCAGGATATCCGAATCAAGAAGATGGTTTGCTACGGTGAGCTTACTATTTCCAACAGGAAACGGCAGGCTCGACTCTCGGGTGTCACTGACCCTGAGTAGTCTTTAGCCGCACTGTTGAGGGGGGAGGCGAGTGGTAGCCATCGCCTCTCCCTCTCACTGGGTTTAAGGAGTTTTATGAGTTTAGTTGACAGAGATGCTAGGGTTGCGAACAGGCAGAGGCCTCGCGTCCAGCAGTCTCGCATTTCTTTAGAAGAATTTGTTGCAAGACAGAGAGGTGCTGCCGTCCAGCAGGAGGCTGTGAGGGGGGAGCCTTCGAAGCCTCGTGGGGTTACGGTCGGTGTGCCTTCTGGCATGCCGCCTATGCTGCCACCTAAAGCGCCTAAGTCTTGTTCAATGTTGACGAAGAAAGGTGACCCGTGTAAGGCTCGTCCTGTTAAGGGGACGGGGCTTTGCGTCGGGCATTCAAGGGTTGTAGATGACGTTAGCTGAGATGCGTGACATGGTTCGTTCCCTCACTCTTGTTGAGGATGTTAACGTTCCTGACGCTGATATTAACATGTTGATTAACCAGGGCTTACATGAAGTCTCGGTCGCGTTTCCGTGGCCGTGGCTTGAAGCCTTGGTGAATCTGTCATTCGTGAAGGATGTTCCTTGGACGGATCTTCCATCGAATTTTGATTTCGCTATTAGCTTGTGGGATAATGAGAAGAAGGTGGAGGTTGCTCCTGTTTCTGCGAAAGTGTTTTTTGATAATTTCTCTGGCACTTCGGAAGATCAGGGTAGCAGTCCTTCTGTGTGGACTATTTTTGATAATAAGATTTATGTGCATCCTACGCCAAACGACGATATGAATGATAGGCTGGCTTTGGCTTATTATTCTGGTGTGTCGGAGTTGGCGTTTGATTCTGATGAACCTCCGTTCCATAAGGGGTTTCATATGATTTTAGTGGAGTACGCTAAGTGGAAGCTGTGGGAACGTGAAGAGTATTTCGAACAGTCTGAACGGGCTTTACTTTCGTATTCTCGCTATCTGGATAATATGCGTTCTTGGTATGCGAACCCTGGTAAGCGCATTCCTTTCTTGTGGGGGGATGGTTTGCTGCGCGGCAACCGTGGCCGTCATTCGCATCTACCTATTCTGGATGAGGTGTAAGGGTGAGGTGGTCTGATACTTGGCGTCGTAGTCGCGGGGCCGTTCAGCCTACGCCTGAGATCGCTCGCTATGCTGTAGATAATTTTCATGGTGGCTGGCAGCCTGACAAGCATCCGTCTACTCTGGCGGTGAACGAATTGTCTGATGTGTTGAACTTGGAGTACATGTTGGGTGGCGGCATCGCGAAACGTGGCGGGTATTACGCTTTCACTAATGCGGTGGATGGTTTGACGGATATTGAGTTCGTGTTCGCTCCTAGACTGTATACTGTGGATGACCCGAATGCGGCTGCTCCGCACCCGATTCTGTCTCAGATCGTGTTCGCTTTCAACGAGCCTGACGGTCAGATCTTCTACCAGAATTTCGGTACTTTGGAATTAGAGTTTAAGGGTCATGCTTCTGGCGATGATTTGCAGGCGTCGTCTCAGTCGTTGGGGTCTGCTTCTGCGACGGCTTCTAACTTTTTCCGCGTGTGGCCTGTGAACGTCCTGGTGTGGGACGACACAGTTTATTTTACTTCCCTTCGATATGGGGGCTGGGATGGGGACACTGATAGGAATGATTCTAGTGCGACTGGTAACTGGGCCACTCAGTCTGGCGCTCAACAGTCTCCTTCCCTGCCGAGAAAGTATGACGCTCAGACGGGTACGTGGACTCGCATGAACGTGCCTGACTTGTCAGATACTGACAGTACGGGCGTGTTTCCTAGGGCTCGTACTGCGATTGTCCACCAGTCTCGCATTTTCGCTGCGAATGTTCATAAGGCGGGAGACCATCGGTACCCGTCTCGCATATACTGGTCGAAGGTTGATGAGAATGGTAGCGACCCTGAGTCGTGGCCGCACAACAACTATATTGCGGTAGCTGACGATGATGGCACTGAGATCACTAAGATTGTCCCGTTTGGCGATCAGATCCTGGTGTTTAAGAATAACAGTATTTGGACGTTAGTTGGTTCCAGCGAAGAGAACTTCTCTCTGTATCAGCTGGATAAGAGGCTCGGCACTGAGGGGTCTTACTCTGCTGATTCGTCTGAGAATTTCGCATTCTTCTTTGATCTTGCTACGACTTCTGTCTGGCAGTATGATGGCTCTCAGTTTACTAATATCGGGCTGCCTATTGCTGAGTATATCCGTGAGAATTTGAATTATAATGCTGTGACTCGCGCGGTTGTTCAGGTGCATGGGGACTATGTGTGGTTTTCTTATTCGAAGGGCGATTCGCTTTCTCCTGGTGTTGAGAATAATGAGACTTTGATTTATGATTTGCGCGTGGGTGCTTGGTCTCGCTGGGATTTCGGTATAGTGCCATCCGTGATGCGGCGCTATTCTGACTATCGTATTATCTCTGGTGACCCTGTCACTGAGGGCGACTCTCACCCGTATTTCGCTACTACTATTACTGATGACGGCCAGGATGATGTTGTGATGCGTGGCGACATGATGGCCGCAATTCCTGATAAGGATAAAACGTGGACTGATTTTGGTTCTAATTTCACGTTTAGGGCGAGAACCAATTGGTTCACTCCCGATGTTGGTGGTTCTCGTAATAGGATTCGTCGCTTGGAGGTCTGGTCTGATGAGTCGGCGGACTCTATGACTGTGTCTTTGTATCGTGATTTTATTAATTCTGCCTGGCAGTCGTTCTCGTTTGACCCTGCCGACCATGTTGATGATATTTTCGAATATCATTTGCAGAAGCAGTCTGTAGATATTAATGGGTTGTTTAACTGGTTGATGTTTGAAGTGGTTGCGACTCACGACGGACGGTGTAAGATTAACCGTATTGGTTATAATATTTCGTCTCGCTACTCTCCTCGCGGTACGGTGGGTGGCACTAATTATCATGGAGCAACGTAATGTATTATGTGATTGACCGTAGCGAAGGTTATGATGCTGCTAGTTTCGAACTTTTCTCCATCGCCGTTCAGGGTGAATATGGGCAGCCACCAACGTCGTGGGGTGTTTACCCTGAATTAACGCCAGGGTTTTGGGCGTTTATTAGTAACGCCTGGCAACCAGACCTCTCGTTCCCCACCGACGACCCCGTAGACGGTGACCAATATGTGTTGTGGGACGGTGCTGGCGATATGAGTTATTTCATCTCAGTGGGTTGGTTAGACTATGGTGATCTGGCTTACAATACTCCTGAATTTCCCCCCACTGGCCCCATTGAACCAGGGGATTCTCTTAATTTCAGGTTCGCCCATCGTGGCGAAACCACTCTCTCTACGACTGCTTTGGTCGGCTGGTTGGATGGTAATGGTGATCTGATTGGGTCGGCTGTTGAATACGAGTTTACCGATGATCTTACTTCTTCTTGGCAAGTGTTTAAAACGCTTAATATAGATGATCTGCCTGGCTATACGAATGTCACCATTGGCGCTGGACTAGAAGCTCCTTCGGGGGCTGTGGCCTTTTCGTTGCGCTTAGATTGGAAGGGATTCACGTTCGGCGGCGGCGAGGCGTCTTATGACGCCCTGCGCGTCGAGGTGGGTTCTCGCGAGATTAGTTCACTATTCGATACGTATCCTACTGGTTTTCGGTTCCCTTATAATTGGAGGCGAAGTGAGTAACATTTCTAAGAATATGGAATATTTAGAGTTCCA
>CAZRHM010000020.1:0-12736 GCA_964599845.1 uncultured Candidatus Saccharibacteria bacterium | reverse complement strand
TTTCTTTTTATGTTGTATAAAAGTGTAAATGTATTTCCGCCTGTTACAACTAAAATATTAGTTTTACTAAAATATTCGATATCATGATTTGTAGCTGGTTTAGAATTGTCGATTAGTTTAAATTCAGCTTTATTATTTTCAGCGAGATTTTGCCAATATGCCATGTATTTTGCAACTTTTTAGTTATTTCCATTTGCAGGAATATAAGCCATAACTGGGTTCGGAACAGAAAACATTTCTGGTTCAATTTTTGCCATTACTTCAGGTCCTGGTATAGAGAATAGTATTAGTTTTGCCATTGTTTTTGTGTTTATAGACTGGTCTCTCTAGTATTATAATATCATCAATTACATATCTTCTTCTATCTTTTTAAACAACGGGACTAAGTCTGTAGCAACATTAATTTCCTCTCTTTTTATTTCGCTAAATTTAAAAATATCTTTTTTTACTATATATTTTTCTGGTTCAGAACCAAGTGGTCCCATATTTAGTAATCTCGCCAATTTAGCCATTGATTCTGGAATAAACGGTGTTAACAAAGTTCTTAAGTTATACACAATTTGTAAACTGTTAAAAATTATCTCCTCTGCCTCTTCCCTATTAGTCTTAATTATTTCCCATGGTTTATTTTTATCAAAATATTGATTTCCAAATGTAGCGTATTTTAATATCTCATTTATTGATGCTACAAAATTTGTTTTATCAAGATTCTTATTAACAATTTCAAATGTATTATTCGAAACATCAATTACCTCTTGATCTATTCCTATTAACTCATTTTCAAATTTGCTAATTTTGTTATTGTAAAAAACTAAAACTCTATGTATAAAATTACCGATTGTTCCAACCAAATCACCATTAATTCTATTTTTAAAATCTTCCCATATCCAATTAGTCTGTTTGTTTTCGGGCATTATTAACGATAGGTAAAATCTTATTAAATCAGCACCGTATTTATTAGCTATTTCTTTGGCATCAATCACGTTTCCTCTACTTTTTGAAAATTTTGCTCCCTCAAGATTCAAAAATTTTACTATAGATACGTTATCCGGTAGGTTGTACCCTTGTTTTGTTCCAATTAGTTGCCCTGGCCAAAATAGCAAGTGGAAAGCAAGATTATCTTGCCCCATAAAGTAGTAATGCTTGGCTTGGGGATTTTTCCAGAAAGATTCCCAAAGATTTTTTCCGTCTGTATTTTCAGCAGGAGATTGTCGCGCTCCGACTTCGTCTCCGCTCGCAATGATCTTCTCAACCATTGTCAATGTGCTTTCCTCTCTCTCTCCTTGAGGAGAGGGTTGGGGTGAGGTGATTTGTAATTTGTTATTTGTTTTTTGTTTTTTACTTCCCGCCCATTCTATTGTCGCACTTAAATATCCTATTACAGCTTCGTACCAAACGTAGAATCTCTTTGAGTCTATATTATCTATTAGCATACCTTCCGGGATTCTATGTTTAGGTATTTCTATCCCCCAGTCAATATCTCTGGTAATTGCCCTAGGCTGTAGTCCTTCTTTAATCCATCCTTTTGCTTCGTTTATAACCCAATCTCTTGTTCCGTTTTGATTGTTAACTGAGTCTTCTATTTCTTTTTGTAATTTAGCAAAATCAATAAAGTAATGCTCTGTATCTTTAAGTATTACATCGGAACCTGTTAGTTTACTCTTTGGGTCTATTAATTCACCCATACCTAAACTTCGGCCACAATTTTCACATTGGTCTGCCCGTTGATCTTTTGAATGACAGTGCGGGCATTCACCTTCGACATACCGGTCTGGCAAAAATTTGTTATCTTTTTCTGAATAATATTGTTTTGTTGTGTCTTTAAAAATATAGCCATTCTCAAGTAACTGAATAAACATGTCTTGGCTTACTTTTTTATGATTTTCTGTTGTTGTTGTTGTAAATAAATCATACGAGATTTTATAAATCTCTATTAATTCCCTAAATTTAGGATCGTATATATTTACGATTTCCTGAGGTGTAACGCCACGTTTATCTGCCTCCAGAGTTATTGGTGTACCATGACAATCTGTTCCAGATACCATTAAGGTTTCTATTCCCTTTAGTCTAGAATAACGGGCAAAAATATCACATGGAAGCATATAGCCAACTAGGTGACCAACATGTACATCTCCGTTTACGTATGGCCAAGCTACTCCAATAAAATTTTTCTTTTTTAAAGATTCCATAAAAGATTATATCAAAAAGTAATATGCTTTAAGTAGCAAGTTATAAGCTATAAGCTATGAGTTGTAAGTTATAAGTTGTGGGTTGTGGTTTTTGAGTTTGATGATAAATTCTTTTGTACTTTTAGTCGCAATGTTTCTGGTTGGTTTTTAGCCATCAGTAGTTAGAATTGTTAATAAACATATCTCTCGTAGTCTTCTTTTTTTTCGGAACTTGTGGAATCCTCATTTTCTACATAAACTTTAACAACAGCTTGTTTTTGAGGTTGATTATCGAAGAATGATTGTGTCTGGGCTTTTTTTCTTTCGGTTCTACTTTTCAATACAAATATTACAGTAAGTATACTTATTATAAATGTCATTGAGATTGCAAATGCAATAATTAGTTTGTCGCTTCTATCTCCTTCTACATTTATTCCAAAGATTATGGCTATTGTACAAATTATTGTAATTATTGCAGTTTCAATTAGCATCACTACTTTTCTGGAATAACCAACTGCCAATAATCTGTGATGCAGGTGATTTTGATCGCTAATTGAAAGAATCTTTAAAGGATTTCTTAATACTTCCTTATTAGATTTTACTCGTAAAAAAATTACAATTAGTGCATCGACTATAGGTAGAGCCAGTATAATTAATGTTGTTGTCCATCGAGTTCCTCCAAGTAAAGCAAAAACTGCGAGCATAAATCCGTTTAAAAAATCACCAATAGTACCTGGTATGATTTTTGATGGATAATAATTATAGGGTAAAAGACCAATATTTGAACCAATAAATATTGCTATTAATAATGCTAACGGTATATTCGAAACACTTAATGCAAACAAAAGCATAGTAAATGCTATTACAGAAGTTACCGAAATGTTTAAACCATCTACACCACCAACCCAATTTATTATATTTATTATTCCGACAATCCAAAATACTGTTAACACATGCGCTGGGAATATATATGTAAAGTCTTTTCCAAGGATGTTTATTTGCGAAGTGAATGTGTTTAAATCGATCATAAATCCTAATATACTTATTTGTTCGGGTATAAAAGTACCAGACAAAACTACTGCTAAAGAAGCACAAAGTTGAAAAACCAATTGTATACTTCCTGGAATTTCAAATCTATCGTCCAAAAATCCAGCCAATGTAAGGATTAAAATTCCCATAAAAATTCCAGTAGCAACGTTTAGTGTATTGTTAAAAATAGTTATGGTTAGTACTAATGATATTGCAATTGCTAAACCACCTAATCTTAGCTTATGCCCTTCATTGATTCTTGAGGCATTTGAATTGATATTTCGAGCCCTTAGGTTAAGTGGAATATCGATTGCCTTTAAAAAATCTGCAATTCGACCTACCCATGGAGAAGCCAAAAAAGCTGCAATAAGTGCAATTACGAATCCTTCAAATATTAGTCCCAAATTTTCTATTACTTCTTTACTCTGCAAAAATTCCATAAATAAGTATATAAGTTTTAAGTTGATAAATTTAACTTATTAAATTATATATTTGGCTTATAGCTATTAACAAACAAAAATTTAAAAAAGTCATAACCCATGCAATTGTTTGAGCAAGCCTTCTGTCTTTTCTAAATATAATACTAATAAATTTATACTGAATTAAAAATATACATACTAAAATTATTGGAAGAATAAATACTGCAACAAACTTATCTATTTTATCTTCATCGGCCCAAGTTCTGCTAATCGGGTCGTAAAACAACTGTATTTTTGTTGGTAATGAACCGAACAAAAATAAGCCCCCGATTAAAAGCAATAATATATTAAGAATTGACATTACAATATAAAAAGGAATAGCAGGTGATTTCCAGAATTGAGAAATCTCTATAACCTCAAGTCGCTTTTTTAGCTTGATTTTAATTCTTGTAATGAATGATCCTAAAGAATTATCTTTGTTTATTGGTAATTTTAGTTGACCTTCGACCTGTTTAACTTCTTGGTCATTATATTCCTCAGAAAGCCTTGCAATATCCTCTATTGTAGGGTTCGATAATGCATTTTGTCTCTTCATTTGGTTCTGGTTTGTGATATAATTTCAATGATACTATAAAAAAGGTCAAATAAGACCTTTTTTTTGTAATTAATTTATTTGATTAAAGACAATAATAACGTATAAAATTGTATTTAATAAATATTCAACCAAATTAATTTAAATTTTAAATTCATTACATGGCAGATGCATCAGATATCTTAAGTGCAATAAGGCAAATTGCCGCTGAACGTAAAATTGCTGCAGAAGAAATTTTAGAAGCTATTAAAGAAGCTTTAAAAGCAGGCTACAGAAACGAGTATGGCTTTGAGGAAATGGACAGAATAAAAGTAGAATTAGATGTAGATAACGGGATTATTGCTGTATTTGTAAAGAAAAAAGTAGTAAAAAAAGTTTCTGATTCTAAGCTTGAAATTTCACTAGCAGATGCTAAAAAAATCGATAAAAAAGCTAAAGAAGATGACTTAGTCTTAGTGGACATTACACCAGAAGGAGACTTTGGAAGGATTGCAGCTCAAACAGCAAGGCAAATAATCCTACAAAAGTTAAGAGAGTCCGAAAAAGAAGCAGCTATTAACGAAATTAAAGAAAAAATAGGAACAATAGAATCTGTTGTGATACAAAGAATTTTAGCTGAAGGAGATATTCTATGCGAAATTAATAGAGCAAGAGCTATTATGCCAAAAGACGAAAGAGTATCGACAGAATATTATCAGCTTGGATCAAGAGTAAAAGTATTACTTCAATCAATTGAAGAAGATTCAAGAGGTAAGTACATTAGAGTTTCTAGAGCGAGCGATGACTTTTTAAGAGAATTATTTAGACTTGAAGTACCTGAAATTGACTCAGGAACAATAGAAATAGTAGCAGTTTCAAGAGATGCAGGATTACGTTCAAAAGTTGCAGTAAAATCAAGCTCACAAGGAGTTGATCCGATCGGGTCTTGTATTGGTCAAAAAGGTGTTCGGATTAACGCAATAATGAACGAATTAAAGCTTGGTAGAACTGAAGAAAAAGTAGACATTATTCTATACGAAGAAGAAATAGAAAGTTTTATACAAAATGCAATTCAGCCTGCAGAAGTATTAAACGTTAAATTAGACAATAAAAAGAAACTTGCTACAGTAAGTGTTGCAGACGACCAAAGATCACTAGCAATCGGTAAAAATGGGCAAAATGTTGATTTAGCAAGCAGATTAACAGACTGGGAAATCGAAATTGTTAGTGAAACGGGCGAAAAAATCGATGCAGAAACATTAGAAAAAGAAGCTGAAGAAGCTAAGGAACAAGAATCTAGCGAAAAAGTTGACGAATCTGAACAAACTGATGTCGAAATAACAACCGAATCAGAAAATACTAAAGTGGACGAAGCTGAAGCTAAATAAGAAAATTCTTTAGAAGAAAAGTAAAAATTTTGTAAACACTTGGTAAAGAGCGTTGAAAATAATAGTTTGAAGTGATAAATTTTATTTGAAGTCAAATAACGAGAATATAGGCTGTTACCGTTGGATGAGGAGCCTAAAGCTAATTATTAATAGCAATATTACTATTTAGAAAATCCAAACTAGTTACTTGGCTTCTTGCATTATAATTTATGCAGTCTTTTCTTTTAACTTTTCTCTTATTAGAGTCACAGCTTCCTTAACTACATCAGCCTGATTAACCAAAAGAACTTGTTGAAATTTAAGGCCCGTATTTGATGGAAATGTTAAAATATTTTCAATGTACCTAACTAATGGGTAAATCATTATGGAAACTGAGTTTTTATTGTAATGTATGCTTTGAGCTATTTCTTCTGCAATTTCATCTACAGTTTTAAAGTTAGCCAATCTGTCAATAACCATTAAAAAAAATTTAGGTAAAACACCTTCGTACTTCCTTCCTTCTTTTAAAACATTTATGCCATTTACTTCGTAAGGATTTTTATATTGCTCATAGTTACTAATCTTATTTTCGATAACGGGCAAATTATTGATTAAGTTCAACAAGTCTATTATGTAAGAACCATTATTACTATTAACTAGAGATGTTCTTCTCTTTTCGGGTAACTCACAAATTCGTATAAGTCCATCTAATATCATTTTCTCAGCTGAATTACCTTCTGAAAACCACGTGCATTTACTCCTGGCATATCTTCTAAAAGCTACATACTTTGCAATAACATGCATTGTTCTGTTATTAGATGTGGTACTTGGCCTAGCAAACAGATTTAATAAATGCTTGTTATAATAATATACAAGCTCAACAATATTAGGTATTTCTGCTCCTGTATAGTTATTAATAAAGTCATACAAACTATACCCATTAGCAATGTAAACAAGCAAATCTCTGTAATGCGGAATTACAGTTAATAGAGAATCTATTTCTGGTTCTTGGATTACATCTAATAATAATGGGTACATTTTAAATCTTTCTGCAATTGTTTTATCTTTTTTTGATAAATTAGGAGAATCTGGCCCTTCACTAATCATGTAAAATGCTCGTTTTAAAACATTATCTATATTTCTTAGTGTATGGTAATTTACATCAAATCTCATTTCTCTCGAAAGTTCCTTATAACTTTTGCCATTAACAAATCCTTTGGCTAGTTCGATAATTGCTTCTGGAGGTATTCTAGATTTTGAAGAAGAGTAAGAAGCTATAAAACGTAAGCATAAAATATATGTTTCTCCAGGGTATAGTTCCAAAGTATTTTTTATACTTGAAAGTAAGCTTGGACTTTGTTCTATTAAATCAGGATCTTCAATTGGTATATCCATATGTATCAATTTTGAATGAATTATAACGTGTGTGTACAGACATTGACTATGTTTTGCTAAATTGTAAGCAGCAGGTGCTTTGCACCTGCTGCTACTTCACCATTAAAGATTACCTTATGCTTCTGAAGCAACCAAATATTGTTTCGGCTCTCTATAGTTAAAGTATAATTTAGCAAAAGTTGCAATTATACGTGTATCAGTAATTACCCCAGCCTTAATACCTGCCAAAACATGTTTAACTTTCCACTTGCTTGTAATTAATTCAATTGGTTCATCACCAGTTTCCTTACCCATTCTGCCCAAATTGTCTACAACTCTTTCTGCCACAACAATTATACTGTTAGAATTAGTGGTGCCTAAGCCAGCATGTACTTGTCCAAATTTATAATATAGAGACTTTAATCCAGGTTTGGAAAAAGTTTCTTGCATTAGCTCCATTAATGCTGTTGCTACTTCCGGACCGTATATATTCTTATACGAATGTATTAACTTTTTAAATTCCTCATCAACCACACCAGTTTTTTTATCTATAAATGGTTTATCGCGAGTGAAATTTTCTAACATGCCTCCTGGCAGTAAAGGCATCATGTCACCATGAGCAGGTGAAAACTCGGTATTTAATATTATTTCTGCTTCAAGGTTGAGACTTCCGTTATGATCAAATAAGTCTCCATGGCTAGCTACAAGTAATACCTCTGGATGCGAATTGTCATAATATTCCTTACCATCTTGTGTAACACCTAAATTCATATATGGGTCTGAAGTGATTTGACATGACGCCAAAACTTCTTCTGGATTAGTTCTATGAAAATTAAATGCCCTGTTACGACTCATGTGCCATTTGTTTTCTGACTCTAACATAATCTCTCCGTATAGCCTTGAATCACCTTGTAGACAATCCTGAAAAAATGCAGAAATCAACCTTCCATCTGTTTCTTCACCTTCAATGATTCCTTCTATCAACTCATTTTCGGTCATTAATGGGTATTCTACTTGTCCTGGGAACATTTGTACTAGTTGTTCCATTGGCAGACCTTCTGGATTTAGAAAAACCTTATTATTTTGATTTAAATATTTAGGAAATATCTTTTGGTCAAAACAACTTCCAGTAAGATTATGATCCTTTGGTAGTGTTGGTAATGTATAATATTTTTCACCTGTAGTAGGATGTTTGCATACAACTAAAAATATTCGTCCATCGTAAGTCCTACAAAATATCTGTTCTTCTCCTTCTACATCAAAATATGCTTCATTAGTAAAAGCTCGTGATCTTAAACTAAAGTTAGGTTTGACCGGTTCTTCAATATTTCCAGGTTGATCGTTTGAATTATTTAAACTCATATAAAAAATATAATAAATAAATGTAGTAAGATTATCGGGCAGATTGTGCATTCAAACTTGACAAATGTTGTCGAAAATTGACGTTATTTCTGACAAATTCACCGAATGTTATAATTTATTATGAACGAATTGAAGAAATCAGTAATAAGTTACCTAAATATGGGTCTAAACCCTACTGTTATTTCTTTTCAAGATGATGGATTGTACTATTTATTCGACAAACTTTTGCAAGGTGTAACAACTTCTAATAGCTATGATCCTGCATATTCTTTTGTTCATGTAACATTAAACTACTTAGATGACCTTACCAGTAAAAATATTGAAAATGAAATACATGAACAACTACAAAACGATAATTTTGAAGGTGACACAATAATAGAGACTTATCTAAATGATATTGTTACTGTTTGTGTTTTAGACGATATCGCATTTATTGATAATGTCGAAAAAGCGATAAAAGCAGTAGATTCTTTAATTACTAAATATAGAGGTGCATTGCTTTTTGTTTATGTTGTAGAAGATCCTATGCTAGTTAATACACTAAAAAATAAAGTAGACTCCTCTACTCACTTTTTTGATGCAATAATGTATCAAAAAATTGGCAAACACTGGTCTACAAAAGACTTAGATGACCTGTTCTCTAAACAATTTTATAATAAAATAAGTCCAAAAATCTTAAATTCAATTTCTTTAAAAACAAATAATCATTTGGGAACTTTTAAAAGACTATATAAGGACAATGTATTAAATTTTGAAAGCACAGAAAAATATATTAGGTTAATGTTAGATAGCTTTGACAATTCTTTATTAAATACCTTCAAAAAATTAAGCAAAAGTTTTGAACTTACAGCCGAAGAGCAAGAAATTATACAAGCATACTCTAATGTCGGATTTATAAAAGATAATCAAATAACAATTCCACTTTTTCGTGAAGTAATCGATAAAATCATAATTCAAAATAAGATAACTCTTAATGAGTCAAGTGGGAGTTTACAGGGAATAGACTTAAATTACTTTAATACTACTGAAAGAGAAATCATTGAAAATCTATATAAAGCAGAAAATGAACTAACAAAAGCACAAATCGGTGACATAATATGGAAAGATAAAGTAAACGAAAGGTATTCTGAATGGGCAATTGACCAAAGAATTGCAAGATTACGTAAAAAAATAATCGATCTTGGCTTTAATATAGATATTAGAGCTAACTATAAAAAAGGATATCAATTAACTTTTATAAATAAATAATGGCTACAAGCTTTATTGACCCTTTCAAAGTTCAGCAAATTCGAGTTGCAGTAGATTGCGTTTGTATTTGTAAACACAACAACGAAAATTACATTCTTCTAATTAAGCGTAATTATGAACCTTACAAAAACCATTTAGCACTTCCTGGAGGATTCCTAAAAGAATCTGAAGAATTAGAAGAAGCTGTAATACGTGAGCTTAAAGAAGAAACAAATATTAATAAAAATATAATTGTGTCCGATCTAAAACAAATTGGAGCTTATGGAAAAATTGGTCGAGATCCCAGACCAAAAAGGATAGTATCAATCGCATATTTAATACAATTGATAGAAGACGAGCTTCCTAAAATTAAACCAGCCAATGAATCGCTGGAAGTTTTATGGGTAAAAATCGATGACCTACAACGGATGGACATAGCATTTGATCATGACGAAATTATTAAAGATGCTACAACATTATTAGGAGAATGATTTGTTAATAAAATTAATTATTATATAGTATTCTTCAAAATTTTATAGACAGAATATTCGCGTTAGTTTACATATTAATGTCTAAATAGGTACATGTCTTTGATCGTAACAGGCAGTGATTTCTTTATAAGCTTCAGGATTAAGTTGTTCTAGTGCATCATACCTAAGTAAATTAACGCTGAGATATTGTAAAAAGATTCTTATACATTTGAGGATGTAGAGGTAGAGACAGCTGTTTTAGAAGTAACACTGTTGTCATTCTGTCCAATTTTGTTACATCTGAAGGAAATGCCATATTTGAGGAATTTCGTGAAAAATATATAAAAGCTACACAGTATAAATTAAGTTGAATAATCTTAATTTATATGATCCTACGGGGACTGCCTGCGCTTAAAGCTACGGCAAGCCAAGAATCGAAACAAAACCCAATGCTTAATCAACTTCTTTAAGGCTTCCAATTAGCCTCTTTCTAGTAAAAGCACGACCAGAACCAGACTTAAGATATTTTTCAAAGTTCCTTGCTAATCTCTCTGAGCTAAATGCACAAAACCATATAAGCTTATAGTCATTTGATCTTGCAGTGGTCCTAGTGGGGCTAATCTGATGTTGAAAGACTCTCTTTCTTAGATTGGATGTACCCAACATAAGTCTGGTTCTGATCTTTGCTGTAAAGTATATAGCAATAAAACATAATTGATTTTAACATTTCGACGGAGCCTTGGCGAAGTCGAATGACCCTACGTAGCGAAATGTCGAACACCTTATTCGAGGCTATAAAGTCCTTCCTACAATTGTTTTCGGAGATGAACTTTTCACTCAAAAATTCACAACTTGCTTTAAACTTTTAGCTAAGATAGATTACTTGTTTAAATTTAGTATCAAATCACTATATGACTCAGATATTAAATCTTTTTTATCTATATCTAATTTTATCATTAAGTCTGCATGTTCCGCATTAGAACTTTCATCAATAAATTTAGTTTCTAGTTCAACAAAGTTACCTAAGCCTTCTACTTGATCTGAATGAATTTCAGTATTCTTATATTGATAAACTTTTCTGGTCTTTTTTACAATCACTTTTACTCCGAACGTAAATGTAAGTAGTTCAAGGATTTTATCTTTCTCTACAAAAGAAACAGATCTCCAATCACTTATCTTCTCTGATTCAGTATTTGGTCTCTCATAGGATATTAAAACAAACTTTTTATTATCAATATTTCTAAGTTTTAATCTTTTGCTAGTTTGGGTATTGAAGTAAGTATCTTCTTGAATCATTTCTGATACAAATGTAGCACCTAGATTTTCGAGTAAGTTATGAAATTTTAAGATATCTGTGATTTTTGCTTTTGTTTCGATGTTTTGAGACATTAATAGTTTTTCTCGTTAGACAAATATCCTATAGCTGTACTTAAAGCATCAATAAACTCATCTACTCTAGTGTAGCCTTTGTTAGTAATTATTCCATTTGTACCGATTAAATCAATTTCTGAAACTAATTCTGACGGATAAGTTGTTTTCACAAGAGTACTTAGCTCTCCAAAACCCGTAATTTTGTTTGAGATAAATTCAGGTATTTGAACCTTTGCACTACAACCCATGCCAGTTTTACCACTCATTTCTATAACACACCAACCACAAATAAATGTACCTGAAGAGTTTCTAGTAATTATACCCTCTAACCCAATATATCCATTTGCCTCTGGGTGCACTAATCTTGCATTGTCAATTCTGTTTTTACATCCAGCTATACCCTCATCATCAGTTTCAGGTGTTTTAGAGACTCCAGAATCTACATCAACACACAGGAGTTCTACTTCGTCAAAAAAATTATTTAAAGCTTGTTTAGTTGCTTCTGCTTTTGCTTTGTTTGCTGAGGATAAGATAAATTTCATAAAATTAATAACAAGTAATTTATTCAGCATTTTCATGAATCTATCTCATAAATTCAACTCAATTATTTGTTTGCCTGATAGAATCATAAAATATTATTGTAAAAAACTAATTATTTCAGTTATATACAGATTTACTGCAAGTTTTCTATTCTTTCTATTGATTGATGAAAAATTGTGATTAGCACCTTCTATAACTTTTTTAATATTTTTAGTTGAAGAGGTATATGAGCTTATTAGTTCATCTTGAGAGAATAATGGAACAGTCTCATCTTTACTACCTTGCAATAACATAACTTCTCCTTTAAATTGTGATGCCGAATTTTTTATTAATTCCTTAGAAGGGTAAGTTGATAATATTGGTTTTGTTGATGAACTAGCACCAGTGCCAGAACCACATAACACTATTTTCTCTATATATTGGAACCTTTCAGAAAGAGATGAGATTATTGTTCCACCCAGTGAATTTGCAACTATAAAAAATCTTATATTTTTAGATAAAAAAAGGTCTTTACTATTTGTTATTAAAAGATCTATTGTGTCAATTAAATCCTGACGTTCTTCATTAAACGTTTTATGCTTGAATGACAACATACTTTTTTCTCTGTCAGCATCATCATAAATATTCCAATTCCTTGATGATGAATATTGAACAACATTAGCAATGTTTTTGTTTAATATGGTCTTACCTAGTAATCTGGATTTTGAACCTTTATCTCCAGACAACCCGTATAAACCATGGATATTAATAAAAACTTTATCGGTCTTTATTTTTGATTTTACTATATCTAAAACTATAAAATTACTTTCATAGTTTCCTTTTAAAAATATTTTCATTG
>CAZRHM010000019.1:0-13030 GCA_964599845.1 uncultured Candidatus Saccharibacteria bacterium | reverse complement strand
CAAGAGGTTTAACAAAAGAAAGAGCAACATTCTCAGTTCGAGATGTTCACGATTCACATTACGCAAGATTATGTCCCGTTACAACACCAGAAGGGCCATCAGTAGGTATGGTTAACCAACTAGCTGTATATTCAAAAATAAATGACTTCGGATTTTTAGAAGCGCCATACTATAAGGTAGTTTCAGAATTCGACGTTAAAAATGACAATATCAAAGAATTTGATGGAAGAATGCTAAGAATGGACGTAGCAAGTGTAGGTAAAAAGGGTGATGCAATCAGCGCAAAAATGATTGAATCAGCAAAAAAACTAAATCTTGAAAAATTACCGTTAGTACCATTTGTTACTGACGAACTAATTTATATAGACTCGGAAACTGAAGCTACATTTAAAATTGCACCACATAATGTAAAAAGAGATGAAAAAGGAAACTTTATAGACGAAAAATGTTACCTTAGACACAATAAAGATTATCTAAGTGCAAGTATTAACGAAGTACAACTGATTGATGTCTCTCCATCTCAAATTGCTGGATTAGGATTAGCATTAATCCCTTTCTCAGGGAATGACGATCCTAACAGGACTTTTTATGGTGCTAAAACACAAAACCAAGCAGTTCCTTTGTTAAGAAAACAATCACCAATAGTTGGTACTGGATTCGAAAAAGAAGCTGCAAAAGCAAGTGGTAGATCAGTATTTGCAGAAGATGACGGAGTAGTTCTACAATCTGATGGAAATAGAATTGTAGTTGAATATGGATCAGGAAAAGATAAAAGAAAACAGGAATATGAAGTAGAAAAATTTATTAGAACAAACCAAAATACATGTTTTACACAAAATGTATTAGTTTTACCTGGTGAGCAGTTTAAAAAAGGAGACATTTTAATTGATGGTCCTTGCACTGACCAAGGTGAACTAGCATTAGGTATCAACTTGAGAGTTGCTTACATGGTTTGGGATGGCTATAACTACGAAGACGGTATAGTTTTAAACGAAAGATTAGTAAAAGACGATTCATTAACCTCAGTACACATACATGAATATACACAAGAAGTTAGAGAAACTAAGCTAGGTAATGAACTAATCACAAGAGATATTCCAGGAGTTGGAGAGAGAGCGTTAAGAAATTTAGATGAAAATGGTGTAATAAGAATTGGTGCAGACGTAGATTCTTCAGATATTTTAACTGGAATCATTGCACCAAAAGGAGAAAGTGATCCAACTGCAGAAGAAAAATTACTGAGAGCAATCTTTGGTGAATACGCAAGAGATGTTAGAGATAACTCTTTAAGAATGCCGTATGGAGAAAGTGGTGTGGTAATTGGAGTACAAGTTTTAGATAGAACCAAGGGAGCAAAACTTAATCCAGGAGTACTAAAACAAGTTAAAGTATGGGTTGCCAGAACACATAAAATATCAGTTGGAGACAAATTAACAGGATACCACGGAGAAAAAGGTATTATTGCAAAAATTGTACCAGAAGAAGACATGCCATACACATCAGATGGGAAACCTGTAGATGTAATCTTAGGGCCTGCATCTATGATTAGGCGTATGAACTTAGGTCAGTTAATTGAAACACATATTGGTGCTTTAGCAAAAGACTTGGGAATAAAAGTCGAAGCACAACCTTTTGGTGAATACAGTTTAGATCCAATACTAGAACTTGCAAAACAAAAAGGTGTTCAATATAACGAGAAAGTAGACCTATACGACGGTAGAACAGGTGAAAAATTTGATCAAAAAGTAACTGTTGGTTATAAATATGTTCTTAAATTAGATCACTTGGCAGATCATAAAGTACATGCAAGATCAACAGGACCATACACTCTAGTTACTCAACAACCATTAAGAGGTAAAGCTCAAATGGGAGGACAAAGATTAGGGGAAATGGAAGTATGGGCATTACAAGCACACGCAGTGCCTAACCTATTGCATGAAATGTTAACAATTAAATCAGACGATGTAGTAGGAAGAGCAGCTGCATACAAGGCAATAATTACTGGTCAAAAAATCAAATCACCAAATGTACCAGAATCGTTCAATGTGCTTGACAAAGAACTAGCTGGCTTAGGTATTAAACTAGATAAAATTGATGCAGAATATGACTTTGAAAAAGCAGACATGGCATTAGAAGAAATTGTAGATTCAGTTGGAAGCACAGAATCAGCAGCTCAAGAAGAAGCAGGTGTAACAGAAGAAGATATTGAAGCAGTATCGAATGTTTAATTGTGTAGCGGCGTTGCAAACAACGCCGCTACCTCAACAAAAGTAATTAATAAATATTATTAAATAATTATGTTAAAAGACTTTAATGCAGTAAAGATTACTGTAGCTTCTCCACAAGACATGATGAATTGGTCACATGGAGAAATTACAAAAGCAGAGACAATTAACTACCGAACATTCAGAGCTGAACCAGGTGGATTAATGGCAGAAGAAATATTTGGGCCAACTAAAGATTTCGAATGTTACTGTGGAAAATATAAAAAAATTAGGTATAAAGGAATAGTTTGTGATAGGTGTGGTGTAGAAGTAACCCATAAAAGAGTAAGAAGAGAAAGAATGGGGCATATAAAATTAGCTGCTCCAGTAGCACATGTATGGTTTTCAAATGGAGTTCCAAATAAATTAGCATTAATTTTAGATATTCCTCAAAAAAAACTAGAAACAGTAATATACTATGCAAGATACGTAGTAACAGGAGTAAACGAAGAAGAACAAAAAGCTGCACTAGAAGGCTTAAAAGATCTAAAAGCAGAAGAAATTAAAAATCTTTCAGAAGAAGCAGAAGAAAAAATAGAAGAAGTAAAAGAAAACTATAACGAAAAAAGAACTGACGCTAAAAAAGAAATTAAAGATAAAAAGAAACTAAGTCTTCAGCTAGAAAGGCTTGCAAATTCAGAAAGCCAAGAAATTGCAAGAGTAAAAGCTGCTAACAAACAAAAAATCGAAAATGCAGACAAAAAATTTAATGATTTAAAAGGATTAATTTCAGATATTAGACAAGGGTCTACTCTATCAGAAGAAGAAAACGCAATGTTAGAAGAATACGACTTCTTCTTTTACGATGCTGGGATGGGAGCAGAAGCAGTGAAAGACATACTAGAAAAAATGAATATCGATAAAGAGATAGAAGAACTTGAAAAAGTATTAGTAGAAAGTAAATCTCAATTAAAAAAATCTAGGGTAATTCAAAGACTAAGGGTATTAAAAGGAATTAACAGATCTGGAATAAACCCAGCTTGGTTAATTTTGGACATACTTCCAGTAATTCCACCAGATCTTAGACCAATTGTTCAACTACCTGGTGGTAGATTTGCAACTTACGATTTAAATGACTTATACAGGCGAGTAATTAACAGAAATAATCGATTAAGAAGACTAATAAATCTTGGCGCGCCAGAAATCATTTTAAGAAATGAAAAAAGAATGCTTCAAGAATCGGTAGATTCTTTAATCGATAATAATCACAAACCAGGCGCACCAGCACTAAACACAAGACAAATGCCATTCAAGTCATTGTCAGACATGCTTAGAGGTAAGCAAGGACGATTCAGACAAAACCTACTAGGTAAACGAGTAGATTATTCTGGTCGAGCAGTAATTGTAGCTGGTCCTGAACTAAGATTTGATCAATGTGGTTTACCAAAAAATATAGCATTAGAGATATTCAGACCATTTATTATTAGGGAACTAATAGGGCGAGGAATTGCTGCAAACCCAACTAGAGCAAAAATGATTTTTGAAGCAAAAGAAGAAATAGTATGGGACTTATTAGAAGATGTAATTAAGGATAGACCGGTACTACTAAACCGAGCTCCATCATTACACAGATATTCAATTCTTGCATTCTACCCTACCCTAATTGAAGGTAATGCAATACGATTACATCCGATGGTATGTAAAGGATTTAACGCTGACTTCGACGGAGACCAAATGGCAGTTCACTTGCCACTTTCAGACGAAGCAGTCGAAGAAGTAAAAGAAAGAATGTTTGCAAAAGACAACATGTTGTCTTTAAGAGACGCAACCCCAATTGTAAATGTAGAAAAAGATATGGCCATGGGGATTTACTTCCTTACATTAATGAAAGGAAGCGAAGAAGATGTTAAGCATGTCTTTTCAAATGAAGATGAAGTTTCTACAGCATTCAATTTAGGAATAATCAAATTCTACGAGCCAATAAAAGTACTAATAGATTCAAAAATTCTATTAACTACAGCAGGTAGAATTATGTTTAACCAAATAATGCCAAAAGGATATGCTTATGTAAACAAAGCTATAAGTAGATCAGATGTAGCAAGAATATCTGCAGAAATCTTTAGAGAATACGGTAAAGAAGAGGCTATAAAATCACTAGATGGAATTAAAGACTTAGGTTTTGAATATGCAACAAAGTTAGGATTTTCAATATCAATGGGAGAATTCAGGTTTGGTGCAGAAAACATTACTAAAGAAAATCTAGAAAAATTTGAAGAAAAGGAAAAACAACTTTTGAATGACTATTTAGAAGGTATGATTACTCTAAACGAGCTAGAAAGATTAAAACAAGACGAATGGGCAGAATTTACAGATAAAATTCAAACAGGAGTTTGGGAGCTAGCAGTTAAACAAGAAGAAGCAGTAAATTTAATAGATCTAAACGATTCAGGAGCAGTTCCTGTTAGTTCATGGGTTAAACAAATATCAGGAGTTCGGGGTTCAGTTTCTAGCATGGATGGAAACATTGTAAACCTTCCACTAAAAAACAACTTCGAAAAAGGGCTAGATAACTTTGAATATTTCGTTGCTTCAAAAGCAGTACGAAAATCATTTGCCGATGTAGCTTTAAAAACTGCTGAATCGGGTTACTTAACAAGAAGATTAGTAGATGTATCACAAGATATCATTACAAAAATTGAAGATTGTGGAGTAACAGAAGGCGTAGAATTTGCAAAAACTGACAATAGGCAAATGAGCTTTGAAAACAGAATCAAAGGTAGATATCTGACAAAAGATGTAACTGATTCTAACGGAAAAACTCTTGCAAATGCAGGCGATGAAGTTACAGTAGCTCTTGCTAAAGAACTAGCCGAAAACAAAAATATAGAAAAGGTTGAAATAAGAACACCATTAAAATGTAAAGTAGCACATGGAATCTGTCAAAAGTGTTACGGATACGATAATGGTACAGGTAAACTGGTAGAAGTTGGTGAAGCAGTTGGAATAATTGCTGCACAATCACTTGGAGAACCAACAACACAGTTAACATTAAAGAGTAAATCCGACGCACGAGCAGGAAAAACAGACGTAACGCAAGGTTTACCAAGAGTTGAAGAATTGTTAGAGGCACGAACACCAAAAGCATTAGCAATGCTATCTGAAATAGCTGGAACTGTAAAAATCATTGAAGATAAGAAAAAAATTACAATAAGAGTCACAGCTGAAAAAAGTGAAGACAAAGAATATAAATTAGAAGATTCAGATGAGTTAATAGTAAAAACTGGAAAAAGTGTAAAAGCTGGAGATGCTCTGTACGTAAAGTCTGACAAAACAGAAGTAAGGGCACCATTTAGCGGAAAAGTTAAATTCGAGAAAAAAGCTAAGATATTGCATCTAGTAACAACAAAAGATGTCGAAGTCGAAAAACATACTGACTCACTGTCGAATATTATTGTAAAAGACGGTGATAAGGTAGAAAAAGGAGCTCAATTAACACATGGTTCAATTGATCCAAAAGAACTAGCTAGATTAAGATCTGTAGAAGAGGCACAATGGTACATAATTAATGGAGTACAAGATGTATATGGAATACAAGGTATGGAAGTAGACGACAGACATTTAGAAATAGTTGCCAGACAAATGTGCAGATACGGCTTAATAACCGAAAGTTCAACAAGTGAAAAATACTTACCAGGAGACTATGCAGATTTTATAGATATTGAAGTAGAAAACGTTAAATTGGCACAAAAGAATGCAGAGCCAATTAAATACGATAGGGTTCTATTGGGAATTACAAATTCTGCAATTAGAACAGAAAGCTTCTTATCTGCAGCATCGTTCGAACAACAAGTTAGAGTACTTACAGATGCGGCTTTAGTTGGTAAGGTGGATCATTTGAGAGGATTGAAAGAGAATGTTATAATTGGTAGACCTGTTCCACTTGGCAAGGTTTTACTAAATGCAAACAGTGAAGAAATTGACGAGGCAGAAAGTAAGGCAGAAATTTTAGAACAAGCAGAAGCAGCGGAATAGAACTTATTATTTAAAATTTAAGACTTATAACTTAATTATGGCAACAACATCGCAATTAATAAGAAAAGGTAGAAAACCAAAAAACAAGGTTGTTAGATTTAAAGGACTATTGATTCCACAAAAGTCAAAGTTTAAAGCTTTACAATTTAACTATAACGGAGTTAATAACAAATTCTTTAAAAAAACTAACCCCTTTAAACGTGGCGTATGTATTGCAGTAAAAACTATGACACCAAGAAAACCGAACTCAGCATTACGTAAAATTGCAAGAGTAAGGCTTTCTAACAAGCAAGTAGTTACAGCATACATTCCAGGAGAAGGTCATAACCTACAAGAGCACTCTGTTGTTCTATTAAAAGCAGGTAGAAGACCCGATCTTTCTGGAGTACGGTACCACGTTGTTCGAGGTGTTTACGATGCAGCTCCTGTGGAAGCTAGAAGACAAGCTCGAAGTAGGTATGGAAACAAAAAAACTAAGTAGGTATTTTCCGTTAAGGGCGGATCATTCTATGACTAAAGTGTTTAATTTTAGTAACAAAACATAAATTTAATACCTAAAAAACCAAATAATACTGGTGAAGTTACTATAGTAAGAATCTATAGAGTAATCAGAAGCAAAGAAATAAAAAACTGGCTTCTGCCAGTTTTTTTTTATTTATATAAAAATATATGGATTATCAAAAAGCAACAAAAAAATACTATAACGATAATGCGCAAGTCTGGGCTAAATCTAAAGGCCATTCTAGTGATAGTTTTTACAAAGATGAACTTAATATTTTTTTTGAACTAGCAAAAGAAGGTTCAGTTCTAGAAATAGGTATCGGAGATGGTAAAGATGCTGAAGAATTAGCTACGAAGTATAATTATACTGGAATTGATATCTCCGAAGGAATGGTAAAGTTTGCCAAAGAAAAGCACAAAAATCTTAATTTTATTCAAGGAAACGTTACAGATTTACCCTTTGAAGATGATGCTTTTAACCATTTCTTTACTGCCGCTACTCTTCTTCACATTACACGAGAAGATATGCCAAAAGCATTAGGAGAGATAAAGAGAGTTGTTATGGACGAAGGAATTGGTTTTATTAGTTTAAAAAAAGGAAAAGGCGAAGAATTTCGTGCTGAAGAAAATGACAGATTATTTTCATATTTTACTATAGAAGAGTTTTCAAAAATCTTGCAAGAAAATGGATTTGAAGTACTTAAAACATTAGAAAAACTAGATGGGCGACCAAACAAACCAAATTGGATAGAATTTTTTGTAAATGTACAAAAGTCTTAATACTAATTATTTATTATTTTTATACAATGAGAGGAAAACAAATTCCTAAAAGAAAAGTAGAACCAGATCAAATTTACAATAGTGAATTGATCGCAAAATTTATTAACTACACAATGTTAGATGGAAAAAAAGCAGTAGCACAAAAAAACGTTTATACAGCTTTAGAAATTCTTGCAAAGAATTCAAAACTAAATGCAGTAGAAGCATTAGAAAAAGCTTTAAATAATGTAAAACCAAAAGTTGAAGTTAGATCAAGAAGAGTTGGTGGTTCAAATTATCAAGTACCAACACCAGTTGCAGCACACAGGCAAATAGCGTTAGCTTTTAAATGGATAATAGAAGCAGCAAGATCAACTAGAGGAAAAAATACCTTTGCAGAATCTTTAGCAAGAGAACTAACAAACGCAATTAATAAAGAAGGTGCAGCAGTTAAGAAAATGGAAGAAGTTAAAAGAATGGCTGATGCTAACAAAGCATTTGCTCAATTTGCTTAAGTTTTAATTTATAAAATATAAATCACTCTTGCAAAAGTTAGTAAAGACGCACTCCGGTGCGTCTTTTTAGTATTTGATTCGCAAAACCTCGGAAAAGCAAAGCGTATTTCGGGGTGGACGTCATTTTATTATCAAGTAATGTTTAATAGCAATTACAATTACATACATTCACCTATCACTTTCAATACTATATAATATGTTATGACCCAAAAATTACAAAACTACTTCACAACTTTTTTTGTTTTTGTAATTGTTTTTGTTCTTTTTCACTTTTCGCCTATTATCGATACTATTACATCTTTTGCATTTATAATATCTACCCTACTATTTATATTTACTTTAGAAGAAAAACCAAAAAAAGCTAGTGATTATAAAACTCCAGAGGTACATTTTTATCAGTCAGAAAGAATCAATCTATATGGAATAATAATGGTTTGCGGTGCATCTGCTGCGGCATTTCTTTTTTATTTTGCATCTACAAACTCTTCTATTCGAATAGGAATAGTATCGCTATTTTTATGGATTGTGCTAATTGTAATATCTTATTCTGCAAGCATGCATGTTAGTAAAAATTTTTATGCAGATACAATCACCAACTATATAATTCTAGTTACTAATTATAAAAAAGACCAAAATATATTGAATAAGAGTGTAAAAGAATTGCTAGAAACTGGAAGTAGTGAAAAAAAGAAATTGTTAAAAAGTTTTAAAACAAACTATTTTACGGAAACAGAAAAAAACAGGATAATTAAGCATTTTTTAGAATATAAAGAGCGGACAGATAATGGTAATGTAGAAATAACAAGTGAAGAAATTGAAGAGATTAATAAGTAAAATGTAAATGACAAACATACCTGCCAGAAATAAGTTGTTGTATACTCTTACTAGCACCTAAAACCTTAAAGCTAACAACAAATATGAACATTTACCAACAACAAATATTAGATCATTATAAAAACCCTAAAAACTTCGGGTTACCTGATTTTACTCCAACTCACGAATGTAAGCTAGAAAACCTTTCGTGTGGAGATGAAATAAAAATAATGCTACAAGTAAAAAAAAATAAAATTGAAAAAGCACAGTTCATTGGAGAAGGATGCTCTATTTCGATTGCATCGGCCTCAATGTTAACAGAGAGAATTTCAGGTATGAATTTAGAAGAGTTTAAAAAATATAGTATTGACAATTTATTAGTAGAACTAGGTATTGAATTGACTATAACTAGGCAAAAATGTGCTGTTTTGCCTCTCGAAGCTGCAAAAAAAGCTCTAAAGTTTGAAGTTAACTAAACATCTAAACTTATTATACTATTTTAAAATTCTCATTAAACTTTTTAAAGCAGTGGAAACAAATTAGTATTACTAGTGATGCAACAAAAATGCAAATTCTTAAAAATTCGTACGAATCTTCTTTTAAAAACTCTAATATTGCTAAAAATATTAGTCCAATAATAACTCTCGAAAATAAAAAAATTGTTTCCACAACTAAATTCATTTCTATTGTAGATTCGTGCGTAAAATCTCCAAGTATTTTTTCTCTTATTCGATAATCCAAATCTTCCCTAACTGTAAATCCAAGGGATGACATTATTGGTAATCCCATAGACCGCACTATTAAAACAGGTATGCTCCAGAATATACTTAAAAAAGCGGTTAAAATAAAATGTAAAGAAAAGCTAAAATAACCTAATTTAACTCGAGATTCTAATGGCTTTTTACGCTCAGTCAACGCGGATATAGCTGCCGCAACTCCTATAAAACTTGTTAAAACACCAACTCCAAAAGTGTTACCTATAAGAATATACGGAATAATTAAGAATAATATATGTATTAGCTGAGTAAACCCATCATTAACAAAGTGTAATAGTGCAAATCTTTTAAAATATCTGTGACTAATAATTCTTGTAATTTCTATTGAACTAATTCTACTTCTTGCTCTTTTATTAACTTTAAATGGAATTAACGAAATTACAAAAAAAGAGATCGCTGCTACAAATAAACTGTACTGAAAATTATTTGTATACGAAAGTAATGCCCCTGCTAAAACAGGTATTACAATGCCTAAAAGTAAAATAACACTTTGTAGAGTGTTAATTAAAACTGCTCTATCGGCACCAGTAACTTCTTTTAGCTTAAATGAATGGTGAGCTGGCCAGTACAATCCACGTCCCATTCCTCTGAACAAAGCAATAAATGTAAAAACGCTCAATATGTTTGGTAAAAGCATAGCTGTTATAAGCATGGAAATTCCTTGTACAAAAGATGCTGTTCTAAATAGTTTCAAATAACCAAATTTGTCTAGCGTAAAACTACTAATTACAAATCCAATCCAAATCCCAATCATATAAAATACAAACTCTCTGAGCAAAACACTAAAATTTCCACTAAGCTGGTATAAAACGATGTAATAATATGCCCAAGCAATAAACTCCCCTAAATACAATGCCATTGAGTGTCCAAAAAATTGAGGCAACATATTTTTAACCATTATTACGTTTGACTCTTTCATGATATAGTTCAATATTATTTTTACTCATTAATACTATACCTAACAAACCAATAAAAGTGTAATTGTAGTATAGATACTTTAATTTATATTATTTTGGAAAATTTAAATGAAAATAATAATTTTTGCAGGAGGCACAGGTAAAAGATTTTGGCCTGTTAGCCGAAAAAACTCTCCAAAACAATTCAGCCCTTTAATTTCTGGAAAACCATTATTATTAACCAGAATAGAATCTTTACTAAAAAAATTTAAACCAGAAGATTTATTTATAAGCACTGGGAAAAAATTCCAAAAAGAAGTTTACAAAATAGCAAAAGACATTCCAAAGCAAAATATAATATTAGAACCAGAAATGCGAGATACAGGGCCAGCAGTTACATTAGCAGTTACCTATGTAAACAAACTTTACCCAAATGAGGCTGTCTCAATACAATGGTCGGATCAAATTGTAAAAGACGAAAACACTTTGTTTAAAACTCTTAATCGGAGTGAAAAATTGTTAAATAAAAAAACAAAAGTAGTTTTTATAGCAGTGCCCGCTAGGTTTGCTTCTCCATACAGAGGATATATAAAGTTTAAAAATACAGGAAAAGAGCTAGAAGAAAATATAAAACTACACAATTTTATAGAGTTTAAAGAAAAACCAACCATCGAAACTGCATTAGAATATATTAAAAGTGGAAATTACGGATGGAACCCAGGATATTGGACAATCAATTCGGGTTTTTATTTAAATAAGCTAAGTAAATTTTCTCCCAAAGTTTATAATATTTGTAAAGAGATAGTAGAAAGTAATTTTTCAGAAGGTTCTTTAATAAAATTTAGTGAATTAGACAAGATTTCGGTTGATTACATGTTTGCAGAAAATATAAAATCTAACGAAGCAGTGGTTTTACAAGCAGATTTTGGTTGGAGTGATGTTGGAGAATGGATTTCGCTTAAAGAAGCTTTACAAGAATCAGAAAAATCAAATGTTATTAAGGGAAATGTTTTTGACTTAGATTCTACGGATTCAATAATTTTTAACTTGGAAGAATCAAAACTAGTTTCGACTATAGGACTAAAAGGAATGGTTGTTGTAAATACAAAAGATGTTATAGCCGTTTTTAGAAAAGAAGACAATAATAGACTTAAAGAATATTTAGAGAAGCTGGAGAGTGAGTTAGGGGATGGGTGGTTGTAGTTGATGCTTGCGAATAATTGATCTCCCATAGTAAAATCCACACATTAAAAATATAACAATGGATACTTCAAATTTACAACAAAGATATGATGAGATCGTTATAAAAGTTGCAGATTGGCAAAACTTTTCGTTGGAAGGTGGATACAGAGGGGGACATCCTAAAGTGGACAGATTAGGTAATCCACGTGTTACTACTCTGCAAGGTACTGAACCACATGCATTTATGTATAAAGCTCTATCTGGAGGTAATGAGACGATTTTACATCATAATTCTAGTTTTGAGGCACAGGAGCTTGAAGTCGTAGGTCTTACGGACTTAATACTAGGATACGCAATACAAGGGCAACTTGGTAATTTATCATTAGGTAGTGTGTTAGAAGAAGCAGATTTTGTAGAACCAAAAAGAATAATATACAAATTTTTAGATATTGTCACTAGCCCTATAAAAACACATTATCCAAAGCTATTATTACCATTAAAAGTAATGCTGGTTGATACTGGTGCAGGTGCAAGTGGCGTTATTGAAGCAATACAAGAGGGGATAATGGCTGAAAAATTTACAAATGCTGAAGATATGAATGCAGCCTTTACGGGCATGGTTAAGTACTATAGGGAAGCGGAAAAAGCTCATTTTAATATTGTACGATGTGCAGGCATGTTAACAGCAATTTCTATTTATAGAGAGGTCAACTCAGCAGCAGAAACACTGGGCATTCCTATTGAAAGACGCAGTAAATACAGGCATGAGTTAGATTTTAGTATGCAAGGAATAATACACGATTATTTTAATAATCTAGAATAATTTACATTCGACGAGCTGATTTGTTTGACAGCCTCAATATGAAATCCCTCTAACCTAAAACCTAATCTCTATAACCTACCTTACCATTTTGTATACATCAAACTTTCATGATCTTCGTTTTCAGAATCTTTTGGAACTTCTTTCCAAATGCGCTCGGTTATAAACGGAATAAATGGATGCAACATTTTTAAGTATTCTTTAAGTGCATAAATCATTACAGAAACCATTTCAGCTTTTTGTTTTGAATCAGGTTCACTTTCAATTTCTTTAGTTTCTTTGTTCCATTTTGGAAGAATAAATGGTTTTGATTCTTCAATAAATATGTCGCAATAAGTGTGCCAAAATTCATGATACAAATTGTATGTTGCTAAACCAAATTCAAAATTATCAATATTTTTAGTAACCTGTTGTTTCACGCTTTTTATGTGTGTGATAATTTTTTGTGATAACGGGAGTGTTAGGTCATTCAGATCAAATACATCTGACCTCCCCCCAGCCCCCTCCTGTACAGGAGGGGGAGTTTGAGTTC
>CAZRHM010000018.1:0-13365 GCA_964599845.1 uncultured Candidatus Saccharibacteria bacterium | reverse complement strand
CCCACACGGTGTGTCTATACTTTAAGCGAGATAAATCTCTTTTTGAATTTGGAGTATAAACTGTTACTAAAAAGAAATGCTCAAAATCAAGTGTGATTACTCTGCCCTCGTTATCGTCTTTACCTCCATAGTGATCTTCAATTTCGTCAGGAATTTTTCCGTCAAATTGAAGTCCATAACTAATTGAAAGGGGCTTTATTTTGGTAAATATAGCTGTTCCTGAATATCCTTTTCGTGCTGCTGAGTTCCAAATTTCTTCGTAATTAACAAAATCAACCATTACCTGGTTTTTTTGTGCTTTTGTTTCTTGAAGGCAAATTATATCTGGGTTTTCTGCATCTAAGAATTCTTTAAATCCCTTGCGCAATGCAGCACGCAAACCATTCACATTCCATGAGATTAGGTTAAGTTTAGTCATATTCCTTTTAGTATTTACTTAAAGCTATAAATAGAGTGTTACTTCTCCCTCAACTTATAAGCTGGCAGCTTTTGCTCACCTACAACAATTCTATAAGTATTAAATTTATGATTTGGATGAGTAATTAAAACATCGTATGTTCCTTGTGCTACTTTTTTATCGGTAACAAATTTTCCATCGTTGCCTGTTACAGCTGTAAAATATACATCACTCTCGCTATCGTCAAATGTTATAGTCGCATTTGTAATTGGTTTGTCTGTTTTATCGACAACCATTCCAAATACAATTTGTCCATTTGTTTGAACTTCTCCTTTAAAGTTGGTTATATTTTTTGGATTAATTTGTTCACTATTTTTTGTTTCGTCATCTGTTAAATCCATATCCATCATTTTAAGTTCCTGATATAAATCGTTAATTTTACTTAATATTTCTGCTTCTTTATCTTTATATTTTCCATCTTTTACTAATCCCTGTAGTTGAGATTTTAATGTATTAATTTCGGTTAAATAATCTTCTTTTGTTTTTTGCATTGGGTCTTTTTTAGTTGTTTGCTCTTTTGCTTGAACCGATGGTGGTGTTTCTGTGTTTTTATTATTTACTTGATCCGAGTAGATTGCATTAAACATTCTATCTAAATTCTGCTCGATTGGGTTATTTTCTAAGTCGTCTGTGGTTCTAGCTCTAGGTGTACTTTTACGAGGATTATCTCGGGCCGAAAGCAATCTTTCTAAAGAGATTTCTTCTAAATTTATTTTCTTTTTTCCTTTTGACTTACTAACTTTTTGATCGTCTTCTATGTTTTTTACTGTTTTACCCGCTAATAATTCTGGAGGGCTACCTTGTTTTACCCAAACATATCTAGGGGAAATAAATATTGCTTTTATATAACCACTTAACCACGTGCCAAAATTTGGTAGTATTGCCATCGCAATACCTGTTAATACACTGCCTATTATTATTGGAAATTTAATTAGTGCTGGCAGAGGTGAAATAAATACTGCTAATCCAATTAAACACCCGATTACAATTTTCATAAATTGTTTGAGCGTAAAGCTTCCAAAAAGCTTAAACTCAGCGTTTATAATGTCTTGTGGTACTGGATGTGGTTCCATAATGCCAGTATAAAGTAAAATATTAGAATATTAAAGATTAAATAGTAAAAGTTCATGATTTATCAGATTTTGAAACTTTTAATTTTTAGTATATTATACAAACGTTAATAATTAGATGACAAATTATGGCAGATATACCTGAGACTGGGCCAACTTCTCAAAACACAGTTGCTACTACTCCATTAGATGTGGCTAATTTTCCAAAGGCCAATGATGATTTAGTTAACTTAGCAATAAATCTACCAAATTATGAAGCTTAGGAATCGATGCTTTCGAAATGGACACCGGAAGATGGAAATTCTAATATTACACCCGATGTTTTGATAAATTGGATCAGGGAAAAAGCCATAGATATTACAGATATTAATGATCATCCCAACATCCAAGCTCAATTGAACTTTGCAAATAAACTAATTGATAAGGGTTACATCAGATATGTAGACAAGAATATATTAAACTTTATTTACCTAAATCCCGAAAAAACTACAGGAGAAGCTCCTATAGCCCCTGCTTCACAACAAGATCTAGTTATAATCAAACATGATGAGCACCAAATTATAACCCTATCTTATGCTCAAGCACTTGCAAATCAGCTAAATTTAATTATTGAGACCAATGAATTAGAAGGTATTCGGATAAGTCCAGATGCATTGGAATTTATCGAAAGAGCAACGACAGGTGTTGACAATACTATGCAAAAAGAAGTATTTCCAATACTGCCTTTAAAGCATGCTTAGTACTTAGCAAAAAACAAAATTTCTTTACTGAATTAGAAAGATATTTACCGTTAAATGGTATGAGTTTAGAAGCCTTATTTGGCACAAGGGTATATTCACAAATAGTGATAGAAATATACGAAAATACGCATGGAATATTGGATTTTGGTAGTTTAGATGCAAATAAGATAATGTATATATTCAATACTATAAAAGATACACTCAAAGCAGCTGACACTTCTTCGCAAAAAACAATTCAATTTAATATGAATCTTAGTAATGCACTTAATGATAGTAGATCGTCCTTAGTAAAAATACTAGAAAACCAAGTAGAAGAGATATACCAAAAACTAAAATTTTGCAATAATGAAATAATTATAGAATTTAATGTCATAGCTGGTATACCTCATCAAGATTTACAACAGAAAGTTTTAGCAAAATTTCTACATGATAAATTAGAAATCGACCTTTCATTCGAGCCCTAACCCTACTTTAATCTTTTTATAATTAGTCTTATACTTAATTCATGTCAATTATAGAAGCAATAATATTAGGTCTTGTACAGGGATTAACTGAATTTTTACCTGTTAGTAGCAGTGGCCATTTAGAAATTGTTAAAAACATTTTAAACATTAACCTAACAGACAATGCCACTTTTAGCTTGTTGGTTCATTTTGCAACAGTATTAAGTATAATAATCGTTTTTAGAGAAGAAATAAAAAAAATCCTTAAAGGCGGAATTGGCGATAACAAAGAAGAACGAAAGTTTTTATTAAACATTATAATTGCTTCAGTACCAGTAATTGTTGCAGGGTTACTATACAAAGAAAAACTTGAAAGTTTATTTAACAAAAATTTAGAACTCGTTGGTATAGGTCTATTAATAACCTCAGTATTATTAACATTTGCACACTATAAAAAATCAAAGAAGTTAAATCTTACAAAAACTTCAGCTTTATTAATAGGGATTGCACAACTGTTTGCTGTTGTACCTGGAATTTCGCGATCAGGAGCAACAATTTCCACTGCTCTTTTATTAAATGTAAAAAAAGAAGAAGCAGCAAGATTTTCGTTTTTTATTCTAATAATTCCTGTTATCGGAGCTTCAATTTTAAAAATTTTTGAGATTATTAATAATGGATCTTCCATTGGGCTTATCCCTGGCTTAGTTGGCTTTTTGGTGGCATTAATAGCTGGAGTTATAGCTTGTAGTGCTACCGTAAGCTTTATTAAAAATCGAAAATTGATATATTTTAGTGCCTATTGTGCTATAATAGGTATATCAGTTATTTTGGCAGCATGATTAAAAAATCACTACTTTCTGTCGTCAGCTTTATAATAATTTTCCCTTTCAGTTTTATTGGATTATTAAATTCAAACAATATTAATGCGCAAAATGTAAATAATGAATACATTATTCAGTATAAAAATAACAAGATTTCTTTCGATACAAAAAACCTAAACAAAAATTTAAAATCTAAAATAAATATAAAAGAATCTTACAGTAAATACACTGTTGTAAATATCGATGACACTAATGCGGTTACTGCGTTACAAAAAGATCCTAATATAAAATATATAGAACCAAATATAAAATTCAACTCATTCTCCAATAAGCCTAACGATGAATACTTTAATAAACAATGGTCATTAAATACAAATAAACAAGCTAACTATTTAAAAGCATACAAATTTTTGCAAAAAAACCCTCCTGTAGAAGAAAATTTTGCTAAAGTAGCGGTAATAGACACCGGAGTTGACTATACACACCCTGATCTAGTAGACAGTATTTTAAGAGACGAAGAAGGAAATATTGTTGGGTACGATTTTGTAAACTACGACAATGATCCAATGGACGATAATTCTCATGGAACTCATATTTCTGGAATTATTGCCGCTAAAACGAATAATTTAATAGGTATTGCTGGAATTTGTGATCGATGTAAAATAATGCCTGTAAAGGTTTTAGATGAATATGGAGGTGGTTATTTTATAGATGTATTAAATGCGCTAGACTATGCTATAGCAAATAAACCCGATGTACTTAACATTAGCTTCGGTACAACAGTTAAGTCAGATATACTTCGAGAAAAAATTAATGAGGTTACAGATGCTGGAATTTTAGTGGTTGCTGCGGCCGGTAATTATCCAAATAATAGAGAGGTATACCCTGCATCCTACACAAAAGTTTTGGCTGTTGGTGCTCTAAATGAAAAAGGAAGATTATCTGCTTACAGTAGTCACGGTGAATTTGTAGATATATTAGCGCCAGGTGGAGATCGTCAAGAAATATGTTTACCTACTGAGCAAATAGTCTCTACTGTTGCAGCACAAAGTACAGTTGTTAATAACCTGCTTATGTACAACTCTGCATGCTTGATATCTACTGCAAGTGGTGATCTTTATGGAGCAATTTCAGGAACTTCAATTGCTGCGCCTCATGTTACAGCAACAGCAGCATTAGTAAAATATTTTCACCCAACATGGACCGATATCCAAATTAAAGAGCATGTTTTAGAAAATACTGCAGCGATAAACAAAAAAGATAAAAAAAAGGCAAAAGGTGTAAAAGGTAAATTAGATATAAACAAAGCTATTAGGAAGAAAAAATCTCCAAATGTAAATAAAATAATGTTTAGTGATCATATTCATGTTTATGATGAATATACAGGAACTCCTATGCTTAATAATGATCTAATTGTAGATAGAATGTTTAATATTTGGCCAAATATTAAAAACTTTTCTAAAGCCAGAAAAAACGTTTCAGTTAAAGTTTCTGCTGTAAAAGTTAAGGGTCAGTCAAACAAATGTAATCTTGTATTACATCACGAAAGGCCAATTACAACAATTGATCCATGGGATAGCTATAGATCTGTAGATGAGCCAATTCAATTTATTTTGGACAGCAAAACGTGCGATAGAACAAAACCTATAAAGCTAAAGTTTTCACTCCTTAATAAAAAAGGAAAAACAATTACCTCAAAAACATACACTTTTGATTTCCGATATTAAAATTTAGGTAGTAGAACTGTATAATTGTAATTACAAAATTATCAAAGTACGTAGTTTATCAAGCTATGAGTTTGAAAATCTTAGTTGTAAGTTAAAAAGTTAATGTCCTTAGAACTGAATCAGCTCTACTACCGACATCATCAAATGTATTATTAATGGTTAAGCCTACAGTCATAACAGCACTATAGCTTGCCTCTTCGCTATAAGAAGTGGATAATATAAAATCTGGTTCATCTCTTCTGCAATAAGTTGCATTCTCTGGGTTAACTCCTTCAAAGTCTTGTCTTAATGCAATTTCACTAAATTGTGAAGTTCCTCTATAGTAAACATTTGACTTATATGTATGTGTAAGATTATCTGACTCAATTTTTGCTACTACATCAGAAACTTGTTCTATTATATTTTCATAACAAATGTTTTTGTCAGAAAATTCGTAACTAGAAACTACTTCTAAGTTAAATACAATTTTGTTTTCGTTGTAATCTGTTAGCGAGATTGTATCTGCATGTGGTGTAGAGCTATGTGGGTTTTTGTAAACATTTTCTTCGATTTTCCAAATGCAAGAATCATAAGTAAATTGTAAGTTTGGATACATTGAATTTTTATAAATTACCATATTCGAAATACAGTTTTTATCTCTTGGAGTTACTCCAAATATTGCTTGGTTTGCTAGTGTATTTATAGAATCCTCTACTCCACCTTGTTGCGAACTTACAATTTCCAAGCTGGAAACCGAAATATCACCATCGTCGCCAGTTCTACCTAGGTAGCTGAAGAATAAAATCACTGAGCTTACTATAAGTAGCAAGAATAGAGTTATCGAAGTTTTTATAAAAAAATTTTTTAACATACTTATTAATTTTATTAATAATACCAATAGTAAATTCCAGTTACAACGATAATATATATTTATATAAAGACCTTTTAGATTTTTCTTATTCCTGATATAGTTAACCTATAAATGTTTAGAAAAAAATTATGAATAAAACCAAAAAGGTCAAACCAGAAGTTCTTGAAGTAACCGAAAAAAATACTGTAGAGAACAGTAATAATAAATCACTTAGAGTTCTTGCAATAATTTTAGGAATCTTAACTGGATTATGTTGTCTTTGTTTTTTCTGTTTTTTTTCAATGGCAGGGAGCATTACATCAATATTCTTTGCTGATTATGCAACATTTAACAAAGAATTTAGATCTTTTTGCAATATTCCTGAATCAAAACTATCCGAAATATATGAGGAAAAATTTACTACTGATTACAAAAGAAGAGTTACATATAATGAATTTTTAAATTTTTATAAAGAGAACAAAAATTTTTTTGAAACGTGTAGTGGTTTAGAATCTAATTCTGATTTATTTAAAAGCTTAATTACTGGATTTAGCATAGATATAGAAGTAAAAAATGGCCAAAAAGTCTTAAATACATCTATTAAAACAGTTAATGGTAATCTACGAGTTGAGGCTATTGAGGTATTAGACGACTGGAAAATTAATAAATTAGATATAGTAGAAAATTAAATTATTAAAATAGAATATGAGCGGGCGGCTAAAAGCCGCCCGCTCATTAAACTTACAGTGTATAGCAAAACACTGCAAGCATTAGCAAAACAAGATACAACTAACAATTTATACATAAAAATTTAAAATAAAACATTGTATTGCAATACAAATTTTTATGCTTTCTTTAATAGTAAAAAATTATGTTAAAATCCTAAAATAAAGTGGATTTATATGACTTCGTTAGGAGATAAAATCAGGTACTTCCGCAAACGATCAGGACTTAGCCAATTTAAATTGGAGCTAGAAATTAGTGCTTCTGCAGGTTCTATTAGCAGAATAGAAAATGGCGAAGTTAACCCAAGTAAAGAAACACTTACTAAAATCGGTGAAGTTTTGAGGTTGAATAACTATGAGTTAGGTTCTTTATATGGGCTTGAAGAAGTAGAAATAACAAAAACTGATATAAAAAATGCCATACAAAAAGTGTATAAATACTTTAATAATAAAAATACATTTGCACTATTAGTAGATAGTAAAGGCTATCTACATTATGCAAGTCTTGGATTTATACAAATAATTCCTAACTCAGATATACTGCAACAATTATTGCCAATTCATCTGCTTGAAATGCTTGTTGACCCAGTCTATGGAATAAACGATTTATTTGTAGATAAGGATAAATTTTTGATGAATGAATTAGCTTACTTCAGATACAGCAATCAAAACAGATTACAAGAAGATTGGTGGTTAAATCTATTGAAAGATTTAGAAAGTGCGAATACCAAATTTAAAGAATATTGGGAAAAGTCCTCAAAAATAGAAGAACCTTACATTGATTTAGAAAACAGGAGGATTAAAATAAAGGTAGATAACAAACTATTTACTTTTTTAACATCTTTTCGATATCTGAACTCAGACTCTAGATTCGAAATCCTAGATTATTATCTGGAAAGAAATTATTAATTAAACTTTTTAAGTGAAAAATAAAAAGTACTTCCTACATCAACCTTACTTTTAACATTCAGATTACTACCCATAGCCTCTAGCAATCCCTTTACAACATACAAACCAATACCTGTTCCACCTGGCCTTACAATTTTTTGACCACCTATGGTACCTCCGGTTTCTAAGTGAGTATTTATTCTATAGAATTTTTTACCCAAATTCCTCATATTCTCTTCAGATATACCTTCACCTGTATCGATTATACTAAATTGTACTTCGCTACCTAAATCCATAACCCTGATAATAATGCTACCTTTTGGAGTATATTTAATTGCATTACTTACTAAGTTATCCAAAACTTGCTGTAGCGACATTCTATCGGCATGTACATAAAGTTCTTTGTTATATTCTTCGACAATTAATTGGAGTCCTCGCTTTTTAGCTTGCTCTCTAAATGCCGTAAAAGTATCGTTAATCACCTCTTCAATCTTTACTTTTTCTATATTTAATTGTAATTTGCTGTTCTCTAACCTTGCAGATTGTAATATTGTTTCTAATAAATCTTTTTCTCTGCGTAAATTATCTATTGCGATATTTAAATATTTTTCGAATTCTTCTTTCGATAACTTGTTTTTATCTTTTAGATTATCTATCATTAGTATTGCGTTTCGTGCAGTACCTAAAGGTGTTCGTAATTCATGGCCTAAAATGTCCATCATATCTCGCTCTTTTCTTAATGCTTCACCGAGTTTTTTATTTGAAACTTGTAATTCTTGAGTGGCATTATCAACTTTTTGCTGTAGGGTTTGGTTGAATTTAGTGACTTCTTCATATAATTGTGACCTAGCCAGAGTAGTTTCAAGTAAGTTACATAAATCAATTATAAAATTAATTTCTGATGAACTATATGGAACGTCGTTATCACGCTGGCCTAATGTTACAAATCCAATTAATTTACCATCTGTATGTTTTAGTATAATTATGAGTTTAATGTTAAATTCATTCATTACTCTCAATAATTCAAGCAATAAATAGTCATTATTATTTTTTGCTTCTAGCTCTTGAATTTCCAACTCATAAATATTTATATGTCTTCTTCGGGTAGAACTTAAGTAATTTCCTAATTGCACTAGTTTTTCTGCAGGTATTGGTTTCTGATCACCTCCAAAAACCTGTAAATCTTTTTCGTTGTTAGAAATGATAATAGCCTTAAATTCAGGTCGTAAAGTTTTTGTTATAACTGATAAGGATTCTTCAATAATTTGTTCCTTATTCAATAAAAGCCTAATTTTAGAATTAAATCTGGCAATCTCTTCATTCGAATTAAATCGTGGATTAATTATGCGGCTTTCTAACTTATTTTTTACAAAAAACTCAAGCTTTTCATAACTAACCGCAAATAAAGTAGCAAAAATTATACCCATCACTAGTGAGAAACTATTAAGTGGTGAGCCAAATAGATTGGTATTGATAAGTGTTGCTGAAATGGATACAAAATAAGCAAAACTACTTAGTAATAGGTAGTACAACATTCTACCTAACAATATCCTTACATCAAATAATTTATGTTTAAAAATTAGGAAAGTAAAAACACTTGTAAGCCATATTGATGTCAATGGACCTATTCTTGTGAGACCAGTTATGCTAAAAAATGCAGGAAAGACAAAATTTGTGATTAAACTAATTGTAATAAGTCCTGCAAAACCATATAAAAGAAACTTTATTTGAGTTTTAAATAGTTTTTTATCCGTATTTCGATATTTGTTTATCAGATCAGCAAAGGAAAGAGTAAAATTTAACAATAACCATCCAATTAAGAGAAAGTATGCATTTCCATACGCAATTTTTACCGGGTAAACAGATTGGTCAATGTCACTTACAACATGATTTGTAAAAAGCGTTATAAATGATAAGAAAATAAAGGGTATAAAACTGATAAAGATAAACCCTAAACCCTTATTAGAATCTGCGAATGGAAAGTATTTAGAAAAATATCGAAATGATACACCTAACAATAACACACCCAAGCCTGAAAGCTTTGTCCAAAACATAGCGATATCAAAATCACTTACTCTATCTATTTGAAAATTTGAGAAAACCCACAATATCAAAGCAAAGTTAATACCTACAAAGCTCAAATTAATTTTAAGTCGCCCCTGTGAATTTACTACAATTACTATACTAATTACTAAATTTATAAAACAAGTTAGTAATAGAATAAAATCAGTTATATTAAGGTTATCGAACATAGTTAGCTTTAATTAATTACAAGTCTACTATTACTAGTATTTTTCTTCAATGGAATACTTACCAATTCTTTTAACTATAACTTCAACACTATCAATAATAGGTATGTTTATCGATGTAAAAAGGTTTGATTCCTTAAATTTATCAAAAACCAAAGGTAATTCTGTGCATCCAAGCACAACTCCTTTAACACCCATATTTTGCATTCTGTTAATTATTTTAACTAAATCTTTTAAATCGTCTACACTATTTGTATTGTTCATAGCTCTTAAAATAACACTGTCTATTTTTTTCTGCTCATTTAAAGTTGATCCTAAGTGTTTTACATTGTACTTATCTAGGTACTCTTGATATAGCCCTGTTCGTCTAGTTGTGTCAGAACTTAGAATACCTACAAAATCCATATCTTTTCTTATTGTCTCTTTAGTCACTTCTTCAATTAAATTAATAATTTTGATATCTGTTTTTTTCTGTAACTTTGAAAAAAACAGATGCACTGTATTGCATACTATTATTATTAGCTCTGATCCTGCTGATTCAAGACATTTAACAGCCTTAGATAATTGTTTCTCAATGCCTATAGCCACTGAATCATTAAATCCTTTTTCTGAAAATCCGTTTAAAGGTAAACTATAGTGAATAATTGTCGGAAAATCTTCATCTTGGTGTGAGCCTTGTTCATTAATATAATAGTCTAAAAGCTTTTCGTGAGCGTATACACTTGCTCTTGGGCCCATTCCACCTAAAATTCCAACATTTTTATATCTCTTTGTTGATATATTCATACATTGCTCCAATATTTTGAAACTGTTTCATTAATTTCTTAGTCGCTGCACTACCCATCGTTACCAGATTGCTAACTATGTCATCTATAATAATTTCACTTATTGCATAGTATTTAGGGTCACGGATAAAAGGAATTATTGCCCAACCGCCATCCCAAAATGTAGAAATTCCTCTAAAAACGTGCTCTCTTGCTCTTTTTTTAGAGTATGTTTCATTTTGTATATCTTTAAGTATTTCAGGGAAAGTCAAGGTTGCCAAAAAGTATAGTGTTCTATTAAATGCTGCGAGCCCACCTAAAGGCAACGCCTCAAATAATCCTAAAGGTAACAATGCCCAAGTATTATTTGCTGCAATGTGTCCATATGCTGCAATCGCTAGTGCTGTTGAGATTGGCACGGCTGCTAAATCAGCAGCTTTAATAAGATATTTTTGCTTATTTTGTGCAAAATCTCTTGGGATAATCTCACTTTGTATCCTTTGGCCAAAAGTATAATTAAGAATCTCATTACGTATCTCTTCAAGTGCTGCCCTATCATTTTCATCAATGCCATCCGTTGTTAGTCTTTTTTCCAAAAGATCGAACAAATATAGTTGTGCTTTTGCTGATAATTTTTTTGCAGGATTGTTCCATGACCTACTCTCTAACCTATGTGGAAAATCTTGTATTGAAAATTCACCATCTAATACTTTTAACCAATAAATTCTTTCACTATCAATTTTAGATTCAACACCCATCTGCCGGAAACCAAATCCTTGAAGCATTCTGCCTACATTTTTAGCATCAGTATGTGTTCGAGTAATTAAGTTTCCATCAAAAATCTTTGCAATTTCAAGTAACGCTAAAGCCATTTGAAATTGAATTTCAGATTTCTGGTGCTTTTTGTTTTTATCTGAACCATCGCGATATTGTGTTGAAAAACCTATAGTATCAAAATAGTACGCTACCTGTACCCTTTCTTTATTTTTAGCAATAACTTTATTATCTAAAAGATCTAATGGGTTTACTTCATAGCCAAGTGTCCATGATACTAAATTTCCTTCATTGTCCCTTATTATTATTGCTTTGAAATTAGGGTTTTGCATACCTTGTTCAATATATAATCTTACTCTTTCTTCACTCCAAAATAATTCCCAATCGTTTTCATCATAATTCGGTTGTCTTGTAAGGTGATAAAGTTGTCTTTCATCTTGATCTTTCCAAACGCTATCGTGGTATGGACTTGCCTCTTCAGGACTTCTATTTCTACCTACTTTTAATCCTTTTGGCGGATCAAATTCATATTCTGTACCTCTTACTGATTTATGGACTAGATGTTCATTGTAAGGTGGCACACTCCAAGCACTTTGCATTTGTTCTGATAGTTGAGCAATTAAAACATCATCTTTAAAAATCCCATCCAAACATTCAGGCCCTGAATTTTTTACATCATATATATCAATACTAAATCCGAACTTTCGGTTTAGGTATTCATTAATTGGTGAAATAACTTCATTAATTTTTCTGCTTAGGCTTAATTGATCAACTGTTTCAGCTGTAGTTGTATTTGTCATCTCATTTTTATTATATCGTTATTATATAATAATGGGTGAGGAATGTCAATATTAAATAACACATATGTTGCGCAGAAGCCACATCGACCTGGTTTAAATGTACTTCGCAGACTTCACCTCGACGTAACTCCATGACATTCTTTGCTTATTTTACTTTACCTAATTTTTATTAACAACTAAAGTTATAAATTTTTAAAGCTATAAAGTCTATAATAAATCACCTAGCTCCATTTGCCCCAAGCACACTTTTTTGCTAATATTACTAAGTCTAAAAACTTATTTGGGCCTTGTTATTCCCCAAATTTTATTAAAAATTTAATTTAACATTATTTATATGGCAACAACTGACTACACAATGGTTAAGGACACTAAGTTCTACCGAAACATTGGTATTATTGCGCACGTAGATGCGGGTAAAACTACTACTACTGAAAGAATTCTATTCTTCACAGGTAAAAAACATAAAGTCGGCGAAACTCACGAAGGTTCGGCAACAATGGACTTTATGGAACAGGAGCGAGAAAGAGGTATCACTATTCAATCTGCTGCTACAACATGTTTTTGGACGTTTAAAGCAAATACATATCGAATTAATATTATTGATACACCTGGTCACGTAGACTTTACTGCAGAGGTAGAAAGATCTTTAAGAGTTTTGGATGGTGCAGTTGTTGTATTCGATGGAAAGATGGGTGTGGAACCTCAATCTTCAAAAGTTTGGTTCCAAGCAGAAAAATACAGAGTACCTAGACTTTGTTACATTAATAAACTTGATAACATTGGTGCTGACTTTTATAAATCTTTCGAAAGTATTACTGAGCATTTAACAGATAAAGCTGCTCCAATTAACTTACCATTGGGAGTAGAAAATGAATTTAAAGGCATTATTGACCTGGTAAGCATGAAAGCTATTGTGCATAAAGACGATGAAGGAAAAGAAATAGATACTACAGATATCCCTGAAGAATATAAATCTAAAGCTGAGGAATACAGAAATAAACTTATTGAACTTGTTGCTGATTCCGATGATGATATTGCTACTAAATTTTTAGAAGGTGAAGATGTAACAGCAGAGGAA
>CAZRHM010000017.1:0-14123 GCA_964599845.1 uncultured Candidatus Saccharibacteria bacterium | reverse complement strand
TTCCATGACCGGCATCATGAGTTCATAGACCAATTCTAGGATCACTATTAAAGTTTCCAATTGTTGTAGCATTTACAGGTTCTATTCTTTGTTTAATACTTCCTTCAAATGGTGTTTGACTAGCGTTATTTCCTAATGGATCAGTATACCAATACTGTGGTCCACCAGCATTTTGTAGTGTATGTGGAAGAATATATTGTCCTCTTCTAACACCTCTGAATTCAGACCTTGGATCGTCCCATTTTATACCGGCAACTTTTCCAAAATTAGTCATAACGTCACATGCGCCACCTCTTGTTCTTCTATTTCCTAACATCTCATAACATAAATCTGCACTATAACCTATTCGATTAGAGTTATTTGGATTATAGTATCTTAATGCATCTAATACTTCCCATGCACCTCCATTTGTTGCAAGTACCTTACCATCTGCAGTTCTAATTCTTAGCATTCCTTCCCATATTTCATAAGGGAAATTTGAGAATCTTCCTTCTGGTACAAGTACATCACTTTCTACACAACTTCTGTCCATTATGTTCCTCATTCCATCTCCTGTTCGGCCAGGCCATTTTGAATTATCATCATTAGTTCCTAGTTTGATTATTTGGAATCTATCTCCTGCGCAGAATCTTGTAAATTCTCCTGGCGCTCCAAATGGTAGCATTCCAGCTATAAGAGATGTTGATGTAGGGAAATCACTTCTAGTACTATTACATTTTGCATGCATAACTAACTCATGCAAATTGTTTGTTAAGGCATCAGGTGTACTAACTCCTTGATGGATTTTATGGAAGTGATAACATCTAATTCCACTTTCTCTCCATTTTCTTCCATTAGTTCCTGGCTTTTGTGGTACAACAACTCCTCCTGTTAATCTGTTATCGAATGGATCTGTTCCTTGTCCAATATCTCCTTCCCCATTTGAGAATTCAATTTTGTGACCTACATGATCTTCGTGTCGCATAAATCCTACAGAAGAATTCATCATTTGCTCATTTACATATCCAAAAGGTATTCCAGCTGTTGCTAATTCTGAAGTAGATAATTGACCGTCGCTATTTGCATCAAAGGCAAAATGTTCTTTAATTTCATCCCAGTACTGGTATCCGCTAGGGTTTCTTCCGTGCTCATGCCCAAATGTACATGTAGAGCCATCTTCTCTTGTATGGATTGGAGAGTGCCATGTTGGGTATTTTTTACCATCTGGTCCATATACAAAGTAGCCATCGTGTTCATCTTTTGTGCATGTGTCGTGAGTGGATGGCTCCCATCTTCCCATAGCGTGAGAGTTTTCTCCATGATCTTCGTGTTCTCCTCCGCCTCCTCCTGTTGTAGAGCCACCAGTTGTACCAGTAGTGCTACCAGTTGTAGTAGTGCTACCAGTTCCGGTAGTAGTAGTAGTTGTTGTTGAGCTAGAACCACTGCCACTTTTAAAGTTAATAACTAATGCAGGTGCTCGATTGTCTGAAAGATTTTGTACATAAAAATTTCTTCTAAAAATTCTGCTATTTCCTCTGTTTTGAATAATAATATTTACAGATTCAAGGTCGGGGTGTGCTTGTACAAGAGATTGAATTAATTTTGTAACATCAATGTCGTAAAATCCTTGCTTCCAAAGCTTACTTATTCTTTGATCAACATAGGTACTTAAAAATTTTCTGTTAGATGGAATACTATTTGCAGAGTATGTTTGAGGTGATTTAGCGTCTTCTGCAAAAATTCTTACATCTACCGGGCTTAGTTGGTACCTTGTAGAGTACAATCTAATTCTTGCGCTATCTAAAACAACATTTCCACTAGCGTTTCGAGCATTTGCAGGAATACTAAATCTTAATCCTGTGTATGCATTTGACGAGCTTAATCCCGCTCCTATCCATGCAAAATCACGGGCATTATTTAAGTTATTTACTCGTCTATTGTCTTCATTGACTACATCTGAATGTTGTTGAAGACGTAGCTCAATAAAATTATTAGCTTGTGCAACACTTATACTTCTTAAGGTGCCAGGCTTTAGTATTAGGAAAATCGAAACAATTCCAATAACCGCTAATATAGCAAAAATCGCTATATTTAATCTATTTTTCTTCTTCATAATAAATTAATAAAATAAATTTAGTGTCAACTTTATTAAAACATATTTTTCTAAATGTATCAAAATATGCTGACACTTTTGTAACTATGTGCAGTGAAAGATACATCCAGCAAATACTTACGAGATGTCAATCAAGTTCGGAATCAGGATAATATTTTTTAGGATTGTAAAATAAAGTAATTTCTATAATAGTAGGTAGTTGCTGAAAATAGTTATAGTAAAGGCATAATAAAAGTTTTAGTATTTGCATTATTTTTGAGATATTTAAGTTAACTATTCAAAAAAACTTGTAAATAATTGAATAAGGAAGAATAAGAATTTGTTAAACTACTTGTTGTCTTTTAATACTTTATATATTACAAAACCTCTCCAGATTACAGTTATCGCTGCAAGTATTGATAAAATCATCACTGTTATTATTAATATTTCGTTATTTTCAGGTGTAATGAGTCCATTTAATATTGAACCTAAAAAAATTACAATTATTCGATCGGCTCTTTGAGCGAACCCAACAGAAAAATTATTTTTACCAACCTTTTGAGTTCCAGTTAAGGCTTCAGCCTTTGCCTTAATATAACTAACTAAAACAGACAAGTTAAAAAGCAAAAATAGCCAAACCCAAGGAACTAAGTTACCAATCCCGATAAATAGTAATAGTAATCCATCAAATAATCGATCCAGGGTTGAGTCAAGCAAGCCACCAAATTTTGATTCTGTTTTTGTTAGTCTGGCCACTGTACCGTCTACTGCATCGAACATTGCTGCAAAAATAAATAAACTCCCTAATAGTGAGTTACCAATTGAATAAAAATAAAATCCAGGAATAGCTACAACAAATAGTAATACAGAAAGAATGTTTGGGTGAATTCCTGTAAAAGGTTTGGCAATTAATTCCATTACTGGTCTAAATGTTTCTCTAAAATTTTCCATATTTTCTTAATAAATATACTATATTACTCTAATTATATTAAAAACACGAGGCAATTTATAAATTAAGTAAGCTAGTAAAATCAGTTATTAAATAATTTGCATTTAAAGATTCAATATATTCTAGCTTATAAAACCTTTTGTTGTTTTCTGGAAAGAAAATGCAGGAGGAAATCCCAAAAGTCTTTGCAGCTTGCAAGTCGTTTATTGTATCACCAATCATTATAGTTTTACTTTTTATTCCTTTCAGTATAGATAAAGCTTTTTCAAGTGGTTCCGGATGTGGTTTATGAAACCTAACATCATCCTTATCTACAATTGTTTCAAAAAAACTATGTAGTTTTTCTTTTCTCAGTATTGGATAAATTAGTGACTTTGAAGAAGAGGTAACAATTGCTATCTTTTTACCATTAATATATAAATCTTTTATTGTTTTCGATACATTTGGATTTAATTGTACCGAAGTCATGGTATTAGCAACAAGTTCAAAAACTCTGTTTAAAAATGCAACCGAATCTCTTTCACTAATCCCTAGTTTTTCTTGTCCTCTGTTATCACCCATACAAAATTCTATAATTTTCTCATCAGATTGTATTAAACCATACTCCATAAAAACTTTTTTGTAAGAATCTAACCACAGAGATAATGTGTCTGCCATACATCCGTCAAAATCTATCAGGTAATAATCGTAAGTGCTCATTTTTGTTATTTTCCAACAATAACCTTAGCTGGACGTATAATACCATCTCTATCGGTATATTTATAAGCAGAAGAAATTACAGCAATAACTTTATCTTTATTCTTTTCGTCTGGAATTGTTTGGATTGCCTCCATCTTTTCTTTATCAAAATCATCACCTTTATTTACTTCAACTCTTTCTACACCAGCATTTTTGGTAGAATTAGAAAGTTTTTCTTGTGCATTTTTTAACGATGTCTTTGCATTTTCTATAGATAAGTCGGCATCATCCAAAGCTAACTGCAAATCATCGCACACTTCTAAAATTTCTTGAATTAATCCCATATTAGCCATTGCTCCGAACATAGATTTTTCGGCTTCAATTCTTTTTTTAAAGTTGTCAAAATCTGCCATTAGAATTAGCCTTCTGCTTTTTTCTTCTTCTAATTGTTTTTTTATTTCTTCTAAATTTGCAGTGTTTTTATTAGTTGTTGAATCCTTGTTAGTTTTTTTCATATTAATTTAATTAATTTTTAAGTTTTTTGTATTCTTTTTCAGTTTGTCTTTTAACAAAATCACTTAAGAAATCGTCAAAAATAAATACACCTAAAAAGTGGAAAATTAATCCTACACCCCATCCAAATAAAGGCCATACAAACCAAATATGCCCCCTATAAGTTAGTATATTTACAGATATTAGAAAAATATTTACTAAAATATAGCTAACAAAATGTATTATAAATCCAGCTTTTTCTTCTGCCTTCTTTTTAGCTTGATCTCTTAATTCTTGTTCTGTTTGTTTCATTATATTTAGTTAATATTTATTAATTTATATCTAATTCTAACATTAAATTATTTTAATAATAAGTTAGCACTCTTGACTAGTCTTTGCTAAAATTATATTATTATACAAAATCTTAATAAAATTTAAATATTAACACTTTTTATATGGGGAAAATAATAGGTATAGATTTAGGAACAACTAACTCTGCTGTTGCATTTGTGCAGGCAGGAAAACCTGAGGTAATTACTAATAAAGAAGGGATTAGAACAACTCCTTCTGTTGTTGCTATAGAGGTAGACAACAAAAGTGAAATAGCTGGTATTACTGCCAAAAATCAAATGGTTACAAATCCAGAACAAACCTTTTATTCAATAAAAAGACTTATTGGAAGAAGATATTCTGATGAAGAAGTTCAAAAAGATATAAAACTTTTACCATTCGAAATTAAAGAAAGCTCGAAAGGTGGGGTAGAAATAAAATTTGGAGATAAATGGGTTGCTCCAGAGGTAATTTCGGCAAAAGTACTGGCAAAAATAAAATCAGACGCCGAAGCATTTTTAGGAGAAACTATTACGGAGGCTGTTATTACAGTACCGGCTTATTTCGATGATGCACAAAGACAAGCAACAAAAAATGCAGGTAAAATAGCAGGACTTGATGTTAAAAGAATTATAAACGAGCCAACAGCAGCTGCAATTGCATATGGCTTAGATAAAAAGAATGACCAAACTATAGCAGTTTACGATTTAGGAGGAGGGACATTCGATATTTCAATTCTTGAAATAGGAGATGGTGTATTCGAAGTAAAATCTACTAATGGAGATACTCATTTAGGTGGAGACGACTTTGACCAAGCTTTAATAGATTATTTTGTAGAGTCATTTAAAAATGAACAAGGAATTGACTTAAAAGATGATCCAGCAGCGCTACAAAGGCTAAAAGAAGCTGCAGAAAAAGCAAAAATTGCACTTTCATCTTCTGAACAAACTGAAATTAACTTACCATACATAACAGCAGATGCAAAAGGGCCAAAACACTTTAAGTTAAATTTAACAAAATCAGAGTTTGAAAAATTAATTACAGAATTAGTTAATAAAACATTTAAATCAGTAGAATCAGCATTAAAAGATGCAGAAATTGAAAAGTCCGAAATTAATGAGGTGGTAATGGTAGGTGGAATGACTAGAATGCCATTAGTAAGGCAAAAAGTAGAAGAATTTTTTGGTAAAAAACCAAATATGAGTGTAAATCCTGACGAAGTTGTTGCAGTAGGAGCTGCTGTTCAAGGAGCTGTATTAGCAGGAGACAAAGAAGTAGAAGATATAACATTGTTAGATGTAACTCCATTATCACTTGGTATTGAAGTTAATGCAGGAGAAATGCATGTATTGATTCCAAGAAACACTACAATTCCAACAGAAAAGAAAGAAGATAGATTTACAACTGCTGCAGATAACCAACCAGCAATAGAAATTAAAGTTTTACAAGGAGAAAGGCCATTAGCAAAAGATAACAAAGTATTAGGAACATTTGTACTAGATGGGTTACCACCAGCTCCGCGAGGTGTTCCAAAATTCGAAATTACTTTTAAACTGGACGCTAACGGGATTTTAAATGTAAAGGCAAAAGATCTGGGAACAAATAAAGAGAAAGATTTAACAATAACAGCTTCAACACATATGGAACAAGATGAGATTGACAAATTAATGAAAGAAGCTGCAGAAAATGAAGCAAAAGATAAAGAGGTTTTGGAAAAACTAAAAATAAAAAACGAAGCAGATTCACTCGTGTTCCAAACAGAAAAAACACTGAACGATTACAAAGGCAAAATCGATGATGCAACTAAAAAAGACTTAGAAAGTAAGGTAAAAGAAATCAAAGATGAACTAGCAAAGAAAGATGATGCAGACACCGATAAAATAAAGAAAATGCACGAAGAGCTAATTCAAAAGATGCAAGAAATTGGGTCAAAAATCTATGAATCAGCAGAAGGAAATGAAGAAAAAGAGCAGAGTAGTAGTAATGATGAAGCTAAAAAAGATAAAAAAGACGATTCTGAACCTAAAGCGGAAGAAGGAGAAGTTATTGAACCAGAAAAATAAAAAATTGTAAAAAAATTGGTTCAATATACAATAGTTCAGTGTGAATGGAATGAGCTTTTGAATGTAAAATGAAGAGCGAAGCCTGCCTATGCTAGGCAGGCTTCGCCAAATGATAATAATTTGCGTCCCGATGCTTCAAAATGTTAATTACTTATACTCTTTATGTAAATTTCACTAATAAAGGCAATTCATTGATCTCATCCAGCAGGTAAATCTTAAAAAAATTTTTAACCAAATCTATTTTAATCTTTAAAGTATAATTTTCCACTATTGATAACCAAATATTCTATAACATCACCGTTAAAGATCTTTTTATAAATAACTATTTAACAAATAGAGTATAATTTATTTATGGATATAACACTCGACAACGATCCAGAAGAGAAATCACTAAACGAAAGATTGGACAAACCAAGTAGCTTAAGTAAAAACGAGCAACAGATATCTAAAGAATATTCCGACGGAATAACCCCTTCCTTTGTAGAACTACACGAAGATAATGAAAAAGATAAAGAAAAAGAAGTAGATAAATTAGTTTTTCGACAAAGCAGATTTTTTTTGAACTTGGAGCTAGGCTTGGTAATAGTATTATTTATAATCTTATACTTAATTATTCTTTTAATTACAGGTTTTTTAGCATCGACACAATTATTTGGTTCTATAGTAATAATTCTAAACGCTATATCCTTAGTTTTTATTACAATTGTATGTGTAGGCACAATAATAATTACATACTTGCAATGGAAAAACTTGTATTACGAAATCCAGCCAGGAGTTGTATCTAAAAGATGGGGTGTTTTAGATAAACAAGTAAAAACTTTAAAGTTTGATAATACTTCTATTATTACTCTATCGCAAGGAATTTTAGGTAAATATTTTGATTACGGAAATATTTATATAAAGTCTGCAACAGAAGATGACTTGTCTTTATTTAAAATTCCAAAACCAGGCCAGAAATTAACAATTTTACAAGACTTCATTAGACAACTAGAAGGAAATCCAATAATCAGAAATTAACAAACTTTGACAACGAGTAATTATATTGTTATAAAAATGTAATTAATGCTTAACTTTGACAACATTCGAAAACCTACCTCAATATTTACAAAAATTAGCGATATTGTACGATAAATTGCCGACTGAAATAAATGAACTGCCTGACGAAGTTTGGGAAAACTTACCAGGCAAAACCCCTTCGCAAAAAATAGCTGAATATTATAGAAGAAAATCTTCTCAACATAGTGGTTTAGTTAAAAATGATGAAGAGAGAACAAGAGAATATTTTTATAGATATGACCCTGAACAGCTTATGCTTATGGATTTGTATGGTAATGACCCCAGAAAAGCTGCTCTGATTTTAGCAAGGATTCAAGACGGTACTATTGATCCAGAATCATTATATGTAGCAAATATAATGGAAGCTTAAATATATCTTTAAAACTATTCAAAATAAAGTATAACTGCCTTTTGCAATGAATACATTTTTATATGCTCAGCACAAATTCTTAATAGTTAGCTTTTCTATACTCAAAACTCACAGCTTAGAGCTTATAGCGTATAGCTTCTTATCTATTCCCTTCTTTTCTGGTAAACAAAAATGTACCGATTACTAAGAAAGCGATTCCTAAAGTTAAAAATATTAAAAGATCTTGTAAAAATGTATGTGCAACTACTACTTCTTTAAGTGGATTGTTCCAATACATAATATTTCGAATTAAATCTACTCCATAATACAGAGGGTTAAAGTATTTAATAATTTCTAAAACTGGAGGTAGGTTAGAAATTGGAGTAAATGCACCACTTAAAAACGAAAGGGGTAAAATTAAAAATGGAAATAATAACCTTGCTGTTTCTTGGGTGTTAATTCTGCTAGCAAGCAAAATACCAAAGCTCCCTCCAATTAAGGCAACTAATGCAATAAAAGGAATAGCTATCAAAATATTTTCTATAGAAAAATCAACGCCAAGTAAGTAAGCGGATAATATAATTCCGAATATTTGTAAAAATGCAATTGTACTTTCACCTATAATTTTACCGCCAACTATCGCCAGTCTCGAAACGGGTGCTACAAAAATACTCATTGCGAAATCTTGTTCTCTGTCTGTTATTAAAGATACAATTCCCGAAAAGCTAGTTTGAAAAACTGATTGAGCAAGAATTCCTGAAAATACTAAGTTTAAAAAGAAATTTTTTGGTATACCAGCACCTCCGTTACCTTGATTTACAACACTATTTAATCCAGAATCAAAGGTAACACCAAAAACAACCATAAAAAGTACAGGAAAAACCAAACTAGCAATAATTCTCGAACTATCGCGCAGTAGTTTCATTATGTCTCTTTGAGAAAGAGCTAAGGCTTTTGCTATCTCAGTTTTGATTTTCATAAGTGATTGTTCTACCTGTATATTTTATAAATACATCGTCAAGGGTAGGTTTTTTTATATTAATTTCTTCTAATTTACTTTTAATTTTTACTAAAACTCTTTGAGGGCTTTCTTTAATATCCAAAACATAACTACCTGTAACATCTTTACTATAAGAAATTTTTTTATTTGCTAATTCTTTTTCTAATTCATCATCATTTACTGGGTTTACATATAAAATTTCTTCGCCAGTAGTTTTTTTAAGGTTTTTGGGTGTATCAGTAACAAGAATCTTACCCTTATCTATTATGCTTATTTGATTACAAACTTCTGCTTCTTCTAAATAATGTGTGGTTAAAAATATTGTAAATTTTTCTTTTTTTTGTAAATCCAGTAAATAATCCCAAATATCTCTACGACTTTGTGGATCTAGTCCGGTTGTTGGCTCATCTAAAAACAAGATTTTTGGCGTATGTAAAAGTGATTTGACTATGTCTATTTTTCTTTTCATTCCGCCGCTAAATGTTTTTACTACATCGAACAACCTATTTTTTAAACCAACTACTTCTAACAATTCATTAACTCTTTTTTGATATTCTGGAGATGCTGCTTTGAACCTGTGAGCAAAGCCACTTATTTCGTATAAAATTGCATGAGAACGCAAATTTTCTTCTACTGTTAATTTTTCGTCCAAACTAGTTTTTTGATAACAAACACCAATTAATTTACGAATATCTTTTGAATGAATCATTGTGTCCATTCCATATATTTGCACGCTACCAGAAGATGGAAAAAGTGATGTTACAAACATACCAATTGCGGTAGATTTCCCAGCACCATTTGGGCCTAAAAAACCATAAATTTGGCCATCTTCAACCTCTAAATCTATACCGTCAACCGCGTTAAACTTTGCTTTTGGGTACCTTTTTACTAAATTATTTGCTATCAATGCTTTTTCCATAACTATGTATTTTAGCAAAGTATATAATAAATTAATATTTAAACAAAAGGTACAAATAGCAAGTGAAAAATTAGAAATTAAATTTTTTTATTTTCTATTCCTACTTTATAAAGAAAATATTTGCCAGTTAGATGGATTAAAAAGTAGGTAATTAAGTATACAATGTAATACTTTATATCTAATCTAATATAAATAAGTGAAAGTAAAGTTGCACCAATAACAAAATCTGTTTGATCGAATGGAAACCAAGGTTCTCCTCGTTCTATTCCAACCCTTCTTTTAAAAAAACTTTCTGTTGCATCACCTGCTAATGCTCCAAGTCCTAATAAAAATCCCCATATTAAAGGGTTAAAATTGTTGTATTCAACTGTAAGTATATTTTTAATAAATTCAGAATCAGATAATCCTATTTGAACATATGTAAAGATAATTGCAATAGTAACTCCAAACAAAAAACCTCTAAAAGTTTTTCCATCACCTAATATTCTTTTACCTTTATATGTTTTACCTAAATCAATAGGAAATTCTATAGCTTTTATTTTTGGAAAATGTTTGGAACCCCCAGCACCCATATTTGCAATAACAGAAGGTAAAAAAATCCAAATAGTAGTTAGAATTATATTTAACATAAAATTTCTATTATTTATATTATTTAATCTGCTTTGTACAGCAAGATTTTTAATCTGACTGTTTATCGTTTTCTTTAAATGTTTCTAATAGTGCATTTAAACTGTATGTTGCTCGACCTATAATCATTTCTGGAATTACTAATCCTCGTTTAACAAAATTTGAGTTTACATCCCAGAACCACCTTGTATCTATAAATTTTACTCCTTCTTTCCCAACAATAATATTATCGGTATGTGTTAACCAGTTATATGCGTTAATCATTGCATTTCTGGGCTTTGTATCTGGAATTAGACCTATTTGCATATGCATTAATAAAATTAGATAAATCATAACAATTAATTGTTTTCGTAAATTTTCTTCTAGCTTTTCATCTTCGACTTCCGATAAATGGTTTCCTTCACAAAATTCCTGGAAAATATACGAAGTTAACTTCCCTTTATTTTCTTTAGATATTGATTCACCAACTAATTGGTATTCGTTAGGCAAAAAATTATGATATTTAATTTCGTCACTATTTAATATTTCGTCAATTTTTCCATTTAACTTAATCTTGTATTTTCTTTCTAGTGCAGGCTTAAAAAAGAGTAGAGTTTCTCTAATATTTTTTTGTGCTGATGCAATTAAATTAATATTTGGGTGTGGGTATTCTTCTTTTTTACCAAAGTACCCAAAATATTGAGAGAATTCTAAGTAAGATTTATAGTCGTCTAAAATATTTTCTTTTGATGGAACAAATTCAAATTTAAAAATCCCAAGTATTTTTTGTGCAATCATTGCAGGTAAAGGCAATTTAGCATCACCAAACATTTTCATATCTAAATCCCATCTAGCTTCTTTAATTAGCCATTTTTTATTTTTAATTCTAAAAACTCTTGCATGTAGTCCTGCACCAATTTGTTCAAGCTCATAGTTTTTTAAAAATTCTTTAATATTTGCTTCTTTGTAATCGTCGGGTGAATAGATTGCGTTTTCTTTTGCAAATTCTTCTATTTCATCTTTAAATGCTTCTTTAATTCGTCCAATAATGCTTGCCATGTGTTTGTATTAATATATATTTGATGTTCAGAACCCATTATACATCAGAAATGTTTAAGTTTTAAGGATGTACTAGCCTTCTTGCGTATTTGCTTTATTAAAAGCTATCACTAAACATTTCTTTTTTTTAATCCCCAAACTCTAAACAAATTCTTTGTCACCAAATTAAAGACTACAGATAACAACTACCAACTAACAGCTAGCTCACTCTCAGCTTCTACCCATTATTTGTTCTAAATCGTTTGGGTCTGGTTTTTTTATATGAGAAAGCATATTTTTTAAAACGGGATCTTTTCTTAATTCATTTAATAAATCATATACAACAGCTCTGTATCCAAAATCACCACCTAAAGTAATTCTTAAACTATTTAAATAATTAAATTGTGTAATTGGTCCACTAATATAAAATTTTGTTTGATGTCCAAGTGGCAAAATATTATATATAAATGACATATTCAAATCAGGATACTTTTGCACAACTAAATCGTAAAATTCTAAAATCAGATTATAGTATTGTTTAAAATCATTTACCCATTCTTTTTTTAAATGTATTAAGAATTTGCTGTTTTCTATTTGGTAATTTAAATTAAACCCATCTTCTATTATTGTTCTATATGATTTAGATTCTAACATTGGTACTAATCTCCCCATTGCTCTATGTCTAATCAAATCTCGAACATAGGCAAGAGAGGTTCTTATCGAAAATAATTTACCTCTAACATCTCCAATATTACGCAATAAATTATGGTGTGTATGACCCTTTAATATTACTTCACCAATTTTTTCTAATTGATTCTTTTTTAGTTTTTTTATAAAAGTAAGAATTTGTTCTTCAGTTAAGCAAGGGTATATAGTGGATATATACTGCATAATCATTAGCTCCGATAAATCATATTTTCTGTCGTCTAATTCTTCTACAATGTTTTTTTCACCTGTAATTTTTTCGAATTTTGATTTTACATTTAATCCGTAATCAGATAATAAATTTTTTAATTGGTTCTTGCTTTTTTCTATTGTGAATTTACCTTCACTATACTTAGTAAGCCCTGCTAAATCGGCTTTTAAATCTTTGGCTTCTTTAAAATCTTTTAAATTTAAAATATAGAATATTTGTTCGCCCAAAGCATTGTATTCTTCATTAGAGCTTTCTCTTAGTTGAATTACAATATCGATCCAGTTTCTTACAGAGGTTAGTAGTGTCATAGATGTTTTTGTACCTACTGGAATCCACATTCTGGCAATGTCTAAAACTCTTGCTGTAAGTGTACTTTTGGATACTGTTACATTGTTTTTAGAAAAGTATTCTTTGTAAGAATCTTTTACAAGATCGTACCATTTTTTGTACGATTTTGAAGCTTCATTAAGAATTTTTTTCCATTTTTTATCGAGTTCTGAATCATTCTTTCCTAAATAATACGAAAAATCTGGAACTCTAAAATCGTCTATAGAAACGTAACGTGTAGAAAGTTCTTGCCCAGCCCCTACGCTTGTATGGTTAAATATCCAAAACGCTAAGTGAATTGGAATGTTATTTATGTATAACATTAGTGGCGCCATATCGGCAACAGAGGCATGCCCATAATTTACAAATACTTTTGCAAGTTTTTCGCCTGCTGAATATTTATTATCGTTTGCTGCTGTGTTAATTTCTTCGAAAATGTTTTCGTATGGATCTATACTTCGAGAGGTTCTCGCTCCAGCCCATGCAACTGTTGAATGAACATCAAAATCTTTATTAAATTCGGCCAAATTAACTACTATATTTGTATTTTTATCGGTTAGTTTAAAAAGTCTTAAACCAGTTTTTTTTGGATCAGTAATTTTTATTTCGTAATGTGAAGGGAGATTTTTTTTATCCATAATTTTGATATTTATTCTTATTTAGTTTAATGTAATTGTATAAATTTGCAATAAGTAATAAATGGTAAGCTGGAATTTTAATATGATTTAAAACTTCTTTTGTCAGACAGTTTTCTACTTATTGTTACTTAGAACTTATAATTTAAAACTTAGTTATGATTTTATCGGATAAAACTTTAAAAAAATTAATAAAAACCGGAGAATTGGTTATTGACCCTATTACAGATGAATCTATACAACCAGCATCGATTGATTGTCGTTTAGGTAATCACTTTTTAGTAATGGATGATTTAGGAATGGAAGTAGTAACACTAAATGATGAAATTAAATATAGAGAAGTTGAGAAAGACGAAATAATTATTCCACCTAGATCATTTTTATTAGGAACAACAATGGAATACTTGGAATTGCCTGCAGATTTATCTGTATTTATTGAAGGAAGGAGTTCTGTAGGAAGAATGGGCTTATTTATTGAAAATGCAGGTTGGATTGATCCAGGCTTTAAAGGAAATTTAACCTTAGAGTTGTATAACGCAAGCTCTATTCCAATTAAGTTAGAAGCGGGTAGAAGAATTTGTCAATTTGTATTTTGTAAAATGGATTATCCAGCCGATGAACCATACGGTTCGCAAAAGCATGGAGGAAAATACCAAGGTCAAAAAAAGACAGTTGGAAGTAGGATTTTTAAAGA
>CAZRHM010000016.1:8971-15256 GCA_964599845.1 uncultured Candidatus Saccharibacteria bacterium | reverse complement strand
TTTGGCATCAGATGAGGCTAGTTTTATTAATGGTGCAGTATTAGTTGCAGATGGGGGTTGGAGTTCTTACTAAAAATTACTTTATTAAGTCTCTTACTTATACCACAACTTAGAACTAGCATATATTACTTTTTAATATTAATATTTATATGGTAAAAGAAAATCCTAATACTTTTTCTAAAGAAGAGCGAGAAGCAATGCGAGCTAGAGCAAAAGAGTTAAAAGAACAAGAAAAATTAAAAAAGAATCGAAAAAAAAGCGAAGAAAAAGTTTTTGAAGAAATAAATAAAATGACAGAGCCAGACAAAGTAATGGCAAAAAAATTACATAAATTGATTACAAAAAATTTTCCGAATTTATTTCCAAAAACTATGTACGGAATGCCTGCATATGCAAAAGAAGGTAAAGTTTTATGTTTTTTCCAAGCCGCAAGTAAATTTAATACACGTTATTCCACATTTAATTTTGAACATATAGCAAATTTGGAAAATGGAAATATGTGGCCAGTTTCGTTTGGAATAAAAAAATTAACTACAGAAGTTGAAAACAAAATTCTTGAACTTATAAAAAATGCTTTATAAATATATTAATATATAAAAATTATGACTAGTCAGTTAAAAAAACTAATAGAATTCCATAAAACTTTTGGTGCATATTACTCAAACAATATAACTAGGAATATTCCATCGGAAGTTAAAAAACTAAGAGTGACATTAATGAAAGATGAATTAGATGAGGTAATTAAGGCAATGGACAACGAACCAATAGAAAATATTGCAAAAGAATTAGCAGATTTATTGTATGTTACTTACGGAACCATAATTGCATATGGACTACAAAATTTAATGGACGATATTTTTAGTGAGGTTCATAAAAGTAATATGAGTAAAGTTGGTAACGATGGCAAGCCAATTTATAGAGAAGACGGAAAAGTTCTAAAAGGTCCTAATTACAAAGAACCTAATATAAAAAAGCTTTTATAGATCCATATAACACCATATAAAGTAAATTCAAAACCACACCTTTATCTCTCATTATAATGTGCTTTTAAGCCGGCAGTTAGAGAAACGAATAATTTTATTAGTATCAAAGAGTGCATTTAAACACTATGCAAAAGCGTATTTACCTATACAATGTCTTGATTAACTAAGTAAAAATATGAATCTTTAGTCGTTTAATCTATCCCATCCTGATCTATAAGGATTTTGATTTATACCAAAAACAGATTGGCGTACTAGAATATAAAGAACAGCCTATACATAAAGCCCACAGGTTAAGCTTTCAAAAATACACTACTCATCCAAATCTAGCAAGTGCTTTAGCCTTTGCTTTAGCAGCTTCTTCCTCTCTATTTTTAGGTTTAGCTTTTGTCTCTAAAGATTCTAAAAGTTTTTTAGAAATTTTCGTAACCTCGTCAACAGCTTTATTAAAAGGCTCTTCGTTAACTTTTGATGGATTTGTAAAACCAGAAATCTTTCGAATAAATTGTAATGATGCAGCTTTAATCTCATCATCAGTGGCAGTAGGTTCAAAGTTATATAATGTTTTTATATTTCTACACATTTTTTTATTTTAATAGATTATTTATTTTTTTATGGCTAAATAGTTATTTAGTTTTAAATAAATTATTCCTGTGATTAAAAAAAACAAAGCCATAAATAACGAATTTAATGCTACCTGGGAATAACCTAAATTAGCAGCATCTACAAAAGGGTATGGATAATAACCATCTAATTCTCCCCTAATTAAAGTCCAAACTATGTATACGGCTTGATACATTAACCAGACAAATAAATGCTTTAAATTAATTACATTTTTATTATTAAACATTAACCAATTTAAAACATAGAATATTGGTACAATTGTATGTGTAATGATATCGGCTGCTAATGCTGCTCCGCTAAATTCAGAAGATCCCCGCAATAAAAGGTGATAGGTAATGCAGGTTATAGTAATGTTAATTAAAGCACCATACTCGAATAATTTTAATAATCTATTATTTTCATTTTTAAATAATAAATAGGTGCTTACTATTGCTACAATTACATTACTTTGTACGGTGAAGTAACTAAATATTGTTAAAGTAGACAATACTAGATTATTATCTATATTAGCTTTCGAGTTGAGATAAAGAATAATTATTATTCCTGTCCAGGCTACAACCACCAATAATAGCTGCGAAATCTTTCTGGTTTTCATAAAACAAGCATAAACTATTTAAATATTACTTATTCAGACAACTGTATAATATATTGAAAATCATCTTTACTAACATCCATTACAGATAGCCTAGAATGAGTAACTAACTTAAAGTTCTCCAATTTAGGGTCAGATTTAACTTTTTCTAAGGATACTTTGTTTTTTAAATCTTTATATGGTTCTATATCGACCACAACCCATCTATTATCTTCTGTTGTAGGGTCGGGATATTGCTCTTTAATAACTTTAGCAATACCTACAATTTCTTTCCCTGTATTGCTATGGTAATAAAATACTAAATCACCAATTTTCATTTTGTTTAAATTGTTTCTTGCCTGATAATTCCTAACACCATTCCACATAGTCCTACCATCTTTTTTTAAATCTTCCCAGGAGTACGATTCAGGTTCTGATTTTACTAGCCAATAATTCATAAAAGTTTTATTTATCACAACATTATATTAATTAACAAAAATAATTAGCAAGAATTTATTAAATATTAGATTTTATATAAAATCATATCAGGTAAAAATTCAAATGGGTACGGAACCTTTCCATATAGATAAAAACACTTTAAATAGATCAATTACACTACCTATTATAGGAGACTCTAAAGTTTATATAATTGAGTCTGTATTTTTTCCTAGTAGTCCTTTTTCTTTATATAAAACTGTAGTACAAGACTTTACACATTTTTGCAATAAACATACTCAGGGTCATATGGCATTACAAAAATACTGCGATGTAAGTTGTGAGATGTCAGCTAGAGGTATATTCACTATTGATTGTTTTGATGATGTTTTTAATGTATATATTGTTCCCAAAAAATTAGTTCGCCTTGGTAACGGTTCCCTAGCAATTATATCTCCATATATCCATGGCCCTAGATTAGATCAGCTTCTAGAATTCGAACAATATTCAGATACATATAAGGATTTATATTTAGAAGAAATAATTGATGCTGAAAAAGATGAAATATTAAAGCTAACAAAGTATCCGTTTTTAGAATTACTTAACATTGGATTTGCTAAAATTTCTTTAGCACTACATAGTTTGAACAATATTATTAACTTAGATCCAGTAAATGTAAAAGTTAGGTTTTGTTCTCACAACGAAATCATGCCTCCTGTATTTGTTGTAACCGATATAAGTAACCGGATAGGACTCAACCATATTTTCTAAACAATCCAATTGTGCAAACATATTTGCTTTTGATATATTTAAAAGTTTAACAATAAATTATGTGCGGAATTTTTGGCTACTCAGGTTTAGACAATGCTACAAATGAAGTAATTGAAGGCTTAAAACGATTAGAATATAGGGGATACGATTCTTTTGGTATAGCCACAATCGTAAATAATTCTATTAATATATACAAAAAAGTTGGCGCAATTGCAGATTCAAACATAAATCTTAATATACAATCAAATATTGCTATTGGCCATACAAGGTGGGCAACACATGGAGGTGTAGTCGAAAAAAACTCACATCCACATTATTCTTCTAATAAAGACTTTGTACTTGCTCAAAACGGAATTGTCGAAAACTATCAAGACTTAAAATCTTCTCTAAAAACTAAATCTTACAAATTTATAACTGAGACCGATACCGAGGTAATTGTTAGATTAATCGAAGAAAAACAAAAAGAAGAAAATGACTTGCTTCAAGGGGTCAGAAAAGCATTTTTAGAACTAAAGGGCAGAAACACAATAATCCTTTTAGATAAAAATAAAAATAGAATCATTGCTGTAAAAAATGGTTCTCCGTTAGTTGTAGGTATTGGGAAAGACGAATATTACTTTGCTTCGGACACACTTTCATTTGCGAATAAAACCAATAAAGTAATTATTCTACAAGATTTTGAGATGGTTGAATATTTAAAAGATTCTGGCCAGTTAAAAATCTTTAATGTAAAAACTGAAAAAGAAATAAAACATAAAATAGAAACTTTGAATCAGAAAAATATAGAAATTTCGAAAGAAGGCTACAACCACTTTATGTTAAAAGAAATTGTGGAGCAAAAAGAAACTATAAAGAATGCTATTCAGTATTCAAAAAATGATCTAAAAGAATTTATAAACCAAATAAAAAAATCCCGAACGATTTACTTAACAGGGGCAGGAACTGCTTACTTTGCTGCAAGCCAAATAGCATATTTATTAAGAACCATTGCTAAAGTTAATGCAATCGAAATAAAATCTTACGAAATAGATGCATATAAAAATATATTCACTAATCAAGATCTTTTAATAGCTATTAGTCAAAGCGGAGAAACAGCAGATACTTTAGAAGCGGTTAAAATTGCACAAAAGACTAATTTAAAGATTGCTAGTTTAGTGAATATGTTAGGTTCAACTCTTACTAGAATATCGGAGTTTCAATTTTTTACCCGAAGTGGTCCCGAAATATGTGTTGCCTCTACCAAAGCCTTTACAGCACAATGTGCATGGGGTTACTTGGTAGCAAAGACAATTGTTAATGAACATGAATCTGCCAAAAAGAATATTGAAAAGTTTTCTACAAATTTAAATAATTATTTTTCAAAAAAAACTTTTACCTACTTTAGAAAATTAGTAAAAGATTTTGTTGGGATAGAACACTTTTTTGTACTAGGAAAAGGACAGAATTTTAATATAGCTTTAGAAGGCTCATTAAAAATAAAAGAAATTACCTATAAACACTTTGAAGGGTTTGCAGCAGGCGAGTTAAAACATGGAGTAATAGCTTTAATAGAAAAAAATACACCAGTTTTTGTAATTATAAGTAAAGATTCAGATAAAGAATATATGATTGGTGCTGCTGCAGAAGTAAAAAGTAGAGGAGCAAAAGTTTATGGTCTAAGTGACGAAGAAAATGATTTATTTACTAAGCAAATTATTAAACCAAAAGCTAATAAAGAAATTGACTTTTTAGCTCAAGTGCTTCCATTTCAGTTAATATCGTATTTTTTAGGTGTTGAATTAGGAAACAGTCCCGATAAGCCTAGAAATTTAGCTAAAAGTGTTACTGTAAAATAAAATTTTACGGTGTACGTTTTGGTTAATAATTTTTTTTGAATTTGGTGACATTATGAGGTGTTCCTTAAATGTCTGTCTCGACGAATGTTAAAAGTACAATTTCTGCAAAAAGTATTAAAGATAATCAATAATCATTTCTTTAATATCAAGTTTTTTTAATAAAAAACCTTATTGTATTTTACACTGTGGCATATTACGTACTACGTATGACGCATAACGTACAACGCATAAAGTAAAACGAAATAAACCAACCTTTAACTCGTTATAAAAATCATATAGAATATTCACATGAACGTGGTACAAATAATTTATGCATCAACCTCAGGTAATGTTGAGTATGTTTGCGAAGAAATTTCTAAAGTTTTGACAAAAAACAAAATATCAAATGTTCTAACCAGGGCAGAAACAGCAAGTACAGAAATAATAACAAATAACAGCTTATTCGTTTTAGCAACTTCTACATGGGAACATGGTGAATTAAATCCATTTTTTAATAATCTGTACAAATTTATTAAAACAGCAGATTTAACAAATAAAGCAGCTATTTTTGTAGGTCTTGGAGATACTCGATATGAGCCTGTATTATTTTGTGGTGGAATGGAAGAGTTAAAAAAAGCTTTTTTAGAAAGCAAAGGTACAGCACTATATAATGCCTTAAAAATTAATGGCGAACCTTATCATCAAATAAATACAGTATTAAAATGGGCAGAAGAATTGAGTGTATTTATAAAACAAAATAAATTAATAGCGGAGTAGGTTTATGCTTTGCAAAAAATTAGCTTTAGAGACAGATGTAAGATCTGTATTTACTTAAACTTAGAGCTTAAAACTTAATGAACATAAATAGATTTATTCTAAAAATAGCTGGTGAGTCTGGACAAGGTCTAAATTCAGTTGGTGATATTATTTGTAGAGGATTAAAAAATAGCGATTATCAAGTTTTTGGGTATAGAGAGTATCCATCATTAATAAAGGGCGGCTATGCTTGCTATCAAATTGACATTGCAAATACCCAAATTAGTTCATCGTCCGCTTTTTGTAACTTATTGGTGTGTTTAAGTAGAGTATC
>CAZRHM010000016.1:0-8961 GCA_964599845.1 uncultured Candidatus Saccharibacteria bacterium | reverse complement strand
TCATGAGTATTTAACAACTTTAAGCCCAAACGGGGTGCTAATTCATACCCTTAAAGCAGTTAAGTTTTCGGACGAAGAAGAAAACTATATAAAAAATTTAAATATTAAGGTAATTTACATAGATGCATTTAATATTGCCGAAAAAGCAAGTGGAAATAAGCTTTTAGCTAATACAGTATTTATAGGTTTAATTTGGCGATTGCTAAAACTTAATTTAGAAACTGTAGTAGGAGTTGTTACTAACGAATTTAAACATAAGCCTCAGTATATAGAACCAAATATAAAAAGTTTGGAACAAGGTTATGCAATAGATACTTCAGATATTTCTGTTAGTTTTAATATTAAATCATTTAGCAAAAACTGGGATAAATCTTTATTAATTACGGGCAACGAGGCAATATCACTGGGAGGGATCAGTGCAGGAGTTAGGGCATTTTATGCTTATCCAATGACACCATCGAGTACAATTCTTGATTATTTTTCTAAAACCTATAAACAAACAGGCATTTTAGTAAAACAAGCGGAAGACGAGATTACAGCAGCTAACTTAGCCATAGGAAGCATGTTTATGGGCACTAGGGCTTTAACTGCAACATCTGGAGGTGGCTTTGATTTAATGTCTGAGTCTGTTTCGCTTGCCGCAATGACAGAAACGCCATTTGTATGTGTTTTAGCACAAAGGCCTGGGCCAGCCACAGGTTTACCAACTTGGACTTCGGCAAGCGATCTTAATTTGGCTATTTATGCAGGGCATGGAGAATTTACCAGATGTGTATTAGCAGCAAGCGATATTGAATCTTGTTATATACTAATTCAACATGCACTTAATATTGCCGAAAAGTTTCAAATTCCTGTAATTTTACTAACAGAAAAACAAGTTGCAGAATCATTATTTAATGTTAAAAACTTGCCACGACCTGTAAAAATTGAGCGTTCGCTTGTAACAGAAAAATCTGAGCTGGAAAGTTTACAATCCACAGATAGGTATAAAATTACTCAAAATGGAATTTCAAAACGATGGATTCCAGGAAGCTCAAAAGCAACTTTCAATGCAAATAGTGATGAGCACCTAGAAGATGGTACGCTAACAGAAGACGCAGAACCTTCGAGAGTTATGTACGAAAAAAGAATGCTCAAATCAGAGTTACTTTATAAAAACTTGCCACAACCAATATTATATGGAGATACGAATGCAGATATTACATTGGTTGGATGGGGTAGTGTAAAAAATACAGTTTTAGATGTATTAAGAATATTTGAACAGAATAAAAGTAAAATAAAATTAAACTATTTACATTACGAATTTATTTATCCACTAAGAACCGAATTATTGTGTGACATAGCAAACAAGGCAAAAAAGTTAGTTTTAATCGAAAACAACTATATGGGTCAATTAGGTAATCTAATAACATCAGAAACAGGAATCTTTTTTGACGAAAAATTATTAAAAGCAAACGGAAGAGCATTTTTTATAGAAGATATTTTAGACATATTAAATTCCAAGCGGTAAGCTATGAGCTGTAAGTATATGACTTTAAAACTAGAACCTAGTAACTAAAACCTATAAACTATTTTATGAGTTGCAACAATTGCCCATCAAAATTTAAAGATTTTTATTCAGATAACCTATATACCTGGTGTACTGGGTGTGGTAACTATGGAATACACGCTGCATTAAAAAGAGCACTGGTTGAACAAAACCTGACGCCACAAAATACATTAATCTGCTTTGATATAGGGTGTCATGGAAATGGTTCAGATAAAATTGAAGGATACCGCTTCCATGGCTTACATGGCCGAATAATTCCCTTTGCATGTGGCGCATCAAACGCAAATTCCAAAATGAAGGTAATTGCATCGGGAGGAGACGGCGGAACACTTGGCGAAGGTATTAATCACTTAATTCATGCTGTTAGGTGTAATTATAATGTTACCTTTTTACTACACAACAACGGAAACTACGGATTAACAAAAGGACAAGCCTCACCAGCTACACGAAAAGGAAATGTGCGAAGCATAGCACCAGATGGCGTAACCGATACACCACTAAATCCAAGTAATTTTGTTTTATCTCTTAACCCAAGCTTTGTAGCCAGAACCTTTTCGGGCGATGTTAAACATATGTCAAAAATTATTCAGCAAGGGTTACAGCACAAAGGCTTCGCTTTTATAGAAATTTTGCAAAGTTGCCCAACATATAATAAAGAAACCCCGCATGAATGGTACCAAAAACATTCGTATAAACTAGAAGATTTAGATTCTTACGATAATAGTAATTTAGACAATGCCATACAAATTTCAAAAGATTTAGAAAATATGGCATTAGGAGTTCTGTATAAGAACTCTAAAATGAAAACTTTTATGGAATCGCAATCAAATAGAATAGGAATACAAAGTGAATTAATTGATGAAGTTAAGAATTACGACATAAATAGCTTAGTTAAAAGTTTTGTATAGAGTTTCTAGTTTAACGCCCTCCGTAGAAGATGGTGGTTTTAATCCTGAGTATTTGAGAGAAAAACCGGGTGAGGGTAAAGATTTTTGATTCGAATGTGAGATATTTTTACTATTTTTAAAGATTTAGATTGGAGATTGTTTAGTGGGGATGAAGCGGGTTTTGCAGTGGCTTATCTAATCTGACATCCCTATAAAAACATAAGTAATACAAAAATTCCTATTTTAGCAAAGGTGACATATCTATCTTTACATCATTACAACATTTTACTTCAACTTTTAACAATGAATCTTCTTAAGTATAATAAAAATATGAATGCAGATTCAGTAATTATAGAACTAAAATCCCAATCAAATGCTATAAAAGCAGAATTTTTTCTAAGATTCTTTAAAGCAGGAAAAGGTGAATACGCAGAAGGAGATAAATTTTTAGGAGTAACAGTTCCAAGCCAAAGAACTATAGCAAAAAAATATAAAGACATTGATTTAAATGAAGTAGAAAAACTTTTAAAATCTGAATTCCACGAAGCACGCTTAACCGCATTGTTAATTCTTACATACAAATATGCAAAGGCTAATGACGATTTGAAAAAAGAAATATATAAATTCTACTTATCAAACACACAATACATAAACAATTGGGATTTAGTCGATTCAAGCAGTTATAAAATTGTTGGAAACTACTTATTAAATAATGATATGGATGGAAAAGTTCTATACGATCTTGCTTTGTCTACAAATCTATGGGAACAAAGAATCGCAATAATTTCGACATTTGAATTTATAAAAAACAACAGTTTTGAACATACAATAAAAATATCGAAAAAATTACTAAACCATAAACACGACTTAATACATAAGGCAGTAGGGTGGATGCTACGAGAAATGGGAAAAAGAGATAAAGCCAAATTATTAGAATTTTTAAATAAACATTACAAAAAAATGCCCAGAACTATGCTTCGCTATTCAATCGAAAAGTTAAATAAACAAGAAAAGTTAAAATATATGCAAAAATGAAATTATTTTGTCGAATAATAAGTATAGGTAGTGAATATAAGGATACAGATACAAATTCAGAGCCAAATCAGCCTGTATGGCTCCTTGAAGGATTAGATTCCACAGATTTTGTTAATATTTTAGAAAATATGTCACAAAAGGAATATTTAAGATTTATTCATGATTTAGCGGTGTATATAAAACAAAATTTTCTTTATTGCACTGATAATAACAACTCACATAGTAAATATATTAATCCTTTTTTAAAATATGTACCTTTAAAATTTATTCATGAAGAAAATAAAATAATCGGAATTTCCACTGAAGGAGTAAATGCTGAAAGTATGCTGGGTAGAGAAATTTTCAAATGGGGAAAATTTATAGACGGAATGCTGAGTGGGAAAATGCCTGAGCCTGAAATAATTAAAAATGCTTGTGAACACCCACAATTTGCATTCTTTTTACAGAATAATGAGCCTTCCAGAAGCATTGAATTATAAAACCAGGGTTCAACATTCAAAATAATTGTTTATTACCCATTTAATTTCTTCTGACGACAGATTTCCTAACCCATTTAAACGACCAATTTCATTAATATAGTGAGTACTAGTACATATAAGGCCATTAGATAATCTATTAAATACATTGGCAATTTTAGATATTCTTTGAGCTCTATATTTTTCAATTTCTAAAGAATTTTTCTCTACTTCTGAGATTTCTTCATCTATATTAGGAGGATAAACACAAGCACCTGAATTAGAGCTTGCTATTGCAATGGCCAAATCATCTGTAACGTATGGGGCAATTGGATTACATAAAGGATCATGAACACATGAATTATTTGGTGTTATTTCAAAAATTTGTGGTTGTGACACTTACCAGACTAAAGACTTTTCAAAAAGTTTTCAAGCCTAATTTAATGTTAAAACATTACAACTTTAATTTTTAGTACTTAAACATACAGAAATTGAAAAATTCAATAAACCAACACAAATTGTCATAACAGTTCCAAAGCCCTTCTGTCTAAACTGACGAACAGCCTAAATAGCCAAACATTTACAATTAATCCACAAAAGTAAATGCAAAACCTTGTTTTTGAGCCCTACCTGTTCTACCAATTCTATGGATGTAATCCTCGTAAGTTTCAGGAATATCATAGTTAATTACATGAGAAATATCTGGAATATCAATTCCTCTTGCAACAACATCAGTTGCAACTAAAATATTAACCCTTCCTTCTTTAAATTTAGTAATTGCTATTTTTCTTCTGTTTTGTCTTTTATCTCCATGAATAGCATCTACTTTAAAGCCCATTCTGTATAAATCTTTATCTAGCCTATCTGCCATTATTTTAGTTCGAACAAAGATTAAAGTCTTTTTAAACTCTTCTCTTCGTAACATGGATGCTAAAACCTCAAGCTTTTTTTGATCTGCTCCAATTTTTACAATATCTTGCTCCACATTATCAGAAGATTTTTGAGTACTAATTGCAACAGTAACTGGACTTTTTAAGAATTTAAGAATTAACTCATTAACTTGTTTTGATAATGTTGCTGAAAAAAATAAAGATTGTCTTTCTTTAGGAAGTTTTCCTAAAATGAATTCCATATCTTTAATGAATCCCATATCTACCATTCTATCTACTTCATCAAGTACAATGTTTTCAAATTCTTCCAATTTTAAAAATCCCTGTTTATATAAATCCATAACTCTGCCTGGTGTTCCAATAACAAAATTATGTCTTCTTTTTAAAAAACTAATTTGTTGTCGAATATTTTCACCTCCAATACATCGAACTGCTCTAATTCCAGTTCCAGCACTAAATCCTCTAAATTCATCTTGTGCTTGATTTGCAAGTTCACGAGTTGGGGTTAAAACTAAAACTTTCTGAGATGCATTTTTTAAGACTTTATCAATTAGTGGAATTAAAAATGCAGCGGTTTTTCCAGTTCCAGTATTTGCAATACCAATCACATCTTCGCCAGATAATGCTACTGGTATACTTTGATCTTGAATTGGAGTTGGTGTTTCATAACCTTTAGCAGTTATATTGTTTTTAAGTTTATCGGCTATATCAAAGTCAACAAACTTATGTTTTGGTTCATAAACTTGTTCAACTAAAGGAATAGCTTTTTTTATAAACCTTGTTGGATCAAGTGAAATGCCTTTTCCTCTAAATCTTCCTCCTCCACGACCTCTTCCACCTCTGAATCCCCTGTTATATCCACCTCTGCTATTCTGTCTACCTCCACCGCCAAACGATCTACTACCTGAAAAACTTGATCTTCCTCTATAGCCATTTCCAGAAGAGTATGATCTTGATGAGCTATATCCGCCTCTGGATCCGCCAGAACGACCCCTATTTGAAGATGCACCTCTTGAATAATTTGAATTGTTAGAACTATTGTTCATAAAAAATCTAGCAAGTTTTTCTTGCTTATAAAATTTATTATACAGGAGAAAAATTTATTTCTACCTCAATACGCCTCAAGGTAGGTTAGATTTATGAAAATAGTATCTACAACCGAAGCTTATCAGTACTATTATATCATTTTGTTACGATAATGTATACGAAAGTTATGTGTTCTGCGTTATAAGTGACATGTAACTAAATTCCTCTTGAACATTAAACACATAACCTTTAACATATTATTATGAGACCAATTTGGACAGGTGGAATTAGCTTTGGCTTAATATACATTCCAGTAAAACTTTATAGTGCAACACAAACAGTTCAACTAGACTTAGACTATTTAAACAAAAAAGAATTAAATCCTATAAGGTATGCCCGTATCGATACAAAAACAGGAAAAGAAATAGCTTGGAAAGATGTTGTAAAGGGATTCGAATATCAAAAAGGAGATTACGTAGTTTTAGAAAATGAAGATTTTGAAAAGGCAGATGTAAAAAAATCAAAAAATATTGAAATTGAAAGCTTCGTAGATGCTTCAGAAATTGACCCAATATACTTCGAAAAGCCCTATTATTTAGAACCAGACAAAGGAGCCGAAAAAATATACTCATTACTATTACAAGCTTTAAAGAAAACTAATAAGGTAGGGGTTGCTGAATTTGTTTTAAGAACACGCGAAAATCTTTGTATACTAAAGCCATACAAAAACATTTTAGTATTAAACCAACTGAGATATTCAGAAGAAATTAAATCTGTAGAGGAATTAAATATTCCTAAAAAAAGTCAGTTAAACGAAAAAGAAATGGATTTGGCAATGGATTTAATAAATAAAATGGAAGATAAATTTGAAATAACGGAGTATAAAGACGACTATATAAAAAAATTAAAAAAACAAATAGAGCTAAAAAGAAATAAAAAAGATACTGTAAAAATAGATAAAAAACCTGAATTAAAAGCTACTGAAGTAGAAGATTTAATGGAACAGTTGAGAGCAAGCTTGGAACAGGTCAATAAGTAGTTTGTAATTATGACTACTAGAATGTTTAAGTTAAAGTTCCCAATCCCTTACAATTAATATATCCGACATATAAAAACGGATGTCTGCATTTTCATTGCCTTAGCTGAAGCAAATTGAATTTCCCGTTGAAACAGGGGTTCGGGGTGATTGTATGGCTATTTGGCATGTCGAAAGTTAGCTGCCGTTACAATCAACCCGAAACTTTGGCACCACCTTTAGTTATAAAGGTGGTGAATTATCTTATCAATATGCATTAGATTACTTGCCAAAACCCTCCATAATCTAGTAACTTGTAGTTACTATTAATAAAACAAAACGTAGAGACAGGTCATAATCTGTCGCACCAAAAAAGCATTTAAAAAGATCAGTGCACGAATAACAAAATAGTTTGTATGAGACGCATGCTAATGCTTCTAATACAAACTTACAACCTAAAGCTTACAGCTTAAAACTTATATGGGCATCAAAAAATACAACCAAAAGCGAAATTTTAAACAAACAACTGAACCTAAAGGAGAAGTAAAGAATACTAAGGGCGATTTAGTATTTGTTGTTCAAAAACATAAAGCTTCGCATTTACATTTTGATTTTAGACTAGAACTAAATGGTGTTTTAAAAAGTTGGGCTGTTCCGAAAGGACCTTCAGTTAACCCTGTAAATAAAAGGCTTGCAATGATGGTAGAAGATCATCCCTACGACTATAAAGATTTTGAAGGAACTATTCCAGAAGGAAATTATGGAGCTGGTACTGTAATAGTTTGGGACGAAGGAACCTATCACGCCTTGGGGCTAGAAGGCCGAGAAGAATCAGAAAAAGCACTAGCAAAACAAATTGAAGAAGGAAGCATAAAAATTGTAATGAATGGAAAAAAGCTTAAAGGTGAATTTGCGTTAGTAAAAATAAAAAATCCAAAGCAAAAAAATGCTTGGTTGTTAATTAAACATAACGATGAATTTGCTAGTGATAATGAAATTAAAGATGATACTTCAGTAAAATCTGGAAAAAGTTTAGAAGAATTAGAAGCGGTTAACAAATTTTCTGGTGAATTAGGAGCGGATTTTTCGGCCGAAAAATCCGCTCCAACTATAAAAAAAAAGTCTAAAAACTTAAATATAGATTTAACTGGTGCTGTTAAAGCACCAATTGAGAACAATATAAACCCAACACTTGCAACACTTTCCGATAAAGCTTTTGATTCAAAAGAATGGCTTTTTGAAATAAAGCTCGATGGTTAGAGAGCACAAAATGGATCTGCAAAATTGTATTCTCGAAATAATCAAGACTATTCAAAAAAGTTTAATATGGTTTTTAAAGAGTTAGAATTATTCAAATACAATGTTGTATTTGATGGCGAATTAACTGTAATTGATTCCAAAGGAATTTCACGTTTTGAACTAATTCACAATTACGATCCTGCCAAGCATAAATTAATCTACTATGTTTTTGACATTTTGCATTTTGATGGTTTCGATTTAAAAAATCTTAAATTAATTGACCGCAAAAAAATCTTAAAAAAAATTCTTCCAAAATCTAAATATATAAAGTACTTAGATCATATAGAAAGCAAAGGTGAAGATTTTTTCCAGGCAGCAGCAGAGCAAGGAATAGAGGGAATAGTAGCAAAAAGAAAAAACAGTTATTACCAAACATCAGTTCGTTCAAAAGATTGGTTAAAAATTAAAATTGCCAAGCAGCAAGAAGCAATAATTTGCGGTTATATTTTAGAAAAAACTGGTAAAAATAAAATAGGCGCACTTATTTTAGGAATTTATAAAAACAATATTCTTAAATATATAGGGAAAGTTGGAACTGGAATAGATTCGAAAGAATCTGAATATTTATTAAATAAATTTGGTAAATATAAAACAAATAAAGCAACAATTAATTTAACTGAAATTGATTTAAATGGGAAAAACAGATTTGCTAAACCATTCGATGAAAGTAAAATAACTTGGTTAAAACCTGAGTTAATTTGTGAAGTAAAATTTGCAGAATGGACAAAAGACGAAAAACTTCGCCAAGCTGTTTATTTAGGTTTAAGGGAAGATAAAAAAGCAATCGATGTTGTAAAAGAAGAAC
>CAZRHM010000015.1:7431-15431 GCA_964599845.1 uncultured Candidatus Saccharibacteria bacterium | reverse complement strand
GAATCACTGAAGCAACAGTTAGAAGAAGAATTAAGCCAATCCGAAAACATGTTATTTGAGCTTGAAGATGGAGAGTATTCCAACGTTGTTATTTCTATTTGTATTCAATGTAACAAAAATGGTGCACATAATTGGATTAATAACCAAATTGAAGAAATTCGTACATTAGCACATGAGTATAATGGCTATTTAAGCTGTAACGCACCAGAAATAAGTCTAGTGGATTACCGTACAGGAGCTTTTGTATGTCAATTTAGTGTAATATTTACTGATGATGAGTAATTATTGGAAACTATCAAAAAAACAAAAAGCAGAATTTGTTATGATCCAGCTTAAAAAAGACTACCCCATTGTCGAAACCCCCTTAACACATTCAAACGAATTTCAGCTTTTAGTTGCTGTAATGTTGTCTGCACAAACTTTAGATGATACAACAAACAAAGTTACACCCGAATTATTTAAAAATTTTCCCAATGTTAAATCATTAGCAAATGCAAAAGTAGAAGATGTTCAAAAAATTATAAAAAGAGTTAACTACTATAAAACAAAATCAATGAATTTAATAAAAATGGCACAAAAGCTATTACAAGATTTTGATGGAAAAGTGCCATCATCTTTAGAGCAACTTACTACTCTGCCAGGAGTTGGTCGAAAAACTGCAAATGTAGTTATTAGTGAGTGGTTTGTAAAAAAGCAACAAAACATACCGGAAGGTTTTGTTGTAGATACTCATGTTTTGAGGGTATCTAAGAATCTTGGATTAACTTTAAATTCTGATCCTAAAAAGGTAGAGAAAGATTTAATGAAACTTTTTCCACGAAGTGAATGGCCAGACATGAGCTTAAGATTAATTTTTCACGGTCGGTATTTAGCTAAATCTCGTGGAGCCAAATGGAACGAACACAAGGTATGGAAAAAAATTTATGATGGTAAGAATTAATTATTGTTCACCACTATCAAAATTTTCTTCAAAATGTTCCTCTTGCAGTAAGTATTGGACTACTTTCTGTAATTTAGCGTCTACATTTATTCAGATGGAATTGTATACGGTTCTTATCTATTTTCAGAATGAGTTACACTTACAGGCATTTCTTCAGTTGTAAATTCATATGTAGTTCGTTCATCAACAGCCATAAATATAAAATAGCAAATAATATTGCCATGTAATAGCACCGTCTAGGTTGCTAGGCAAGCATTTTTTATTAAAAACTCTATATACTAAGCTGCTATAATTGTTTATGGAATTCAAATTAAATTCACAGTACAAACCATCGGGTGATCAGCCGCAGGCAATCGAGCTATTGTCGGAAGGAGTAAAAGCTGGTATAGAGCACCAAACATTAGTTGGAGCAACTGGAACAGGAAAAACTTTTACAATGGCTAATATAATTAAGAATGTAAACAAACCTACATTAATTTTATCGCATAATAAAACTTTAGCTGCGCAGCTTTTTAGTGAATTTCAGGACTTTTTTCCGGACAATGCAGTTTCGTATTTTGTTAGTTATTACGACTACTACCAACCCGAAGCATACGTCCCTCAGAGGGATTTATATATAGAAAAAGATTCGGACATTAATGAAACAATAGAAAGATATAGGAACACAGCTACAATGAACCTTTTATCGCGAAGAGATTCGATAATAGTCTCCACTGTGAGTTGTATTTATGGACTGGGGAATCCATCAGATTATATGGAATTAAGTCTAACTTTAAAAGTAGGTGAAGAGTTAAACAGAAGCAAATTATTTTCTAGACTTGCAGATTTACAATACGAACGAAGGCAAGTAGATTTTCCCATAGGTAGCTTTAGAGTTAGAGGAGAAATTGTAGATATAAATTTATTTACAGCAGATGATGTAGCAGTAAGATTAGAATTTTTCGGAGATGAAATCGATTCAATAAAAATGATTAATCCAATTAGTGGAGAGTTTATTGGACGAGAAACAGAAGTTACTATCTTTCCTGCAAAACATTATGCTACTCCACAAGAAAAACTAAATGGAGCAATTAAAGATATAGAAAAAGATGCAGAGAAAGAAGTAAAAGCTTTTATGGATGCTGGAAAGATAGTAGAAGGAACCAGGTTAAAACAGCGAGTTGAATACGATATTGAAATGTTAAGAGAAACAGGCTTTACAAAAGGAATTGAAAACTATTCCCGATATTTCGATAAAAGGCTTCCAGGAACTGCTGGATCTTGTCTATTAGATTATTTTCCAGATGACTATCTTATGTTTATCGACGAATCCCATATTACTGTTCCACAAATCGGTGGTATGTACGAAGGAGACAGATCGAGAAAACAAAATCTGGTGGACTATGGCTTCAGGTTAAAAGCAGCCTTAGATAATCGTCCACTTAAGTTTGAAGAATTTAGTGAAAGAACAAATCAACTAATATATGTTACTGCTACTCCTAAGCAATATGAGCTTAAAATGAGCGAAAAATCATCGAAGAAATTAGTGCAGTGATATTGCGAAAAACACCAATATACTGTATAATCTGTGCAATTAAAAAATTGCATGAGAATTTTAAATATATTTTTATTGGTTTTAACATTACCAATATTTTTGTTCACAAACATTAATATTAGTGTGAGTGCTAGCGCAGATTATGTAGATTTTAAATTCGATCAAAAAGACTTTAGGCTAACCTATTTAAGCGAATCGACGACCCACGATTTAACTGGGATAAATAAATATCATACAGAATTTCCACCTCGTGTAATCGAAGTAGTTAAAAAAAATAAAGTGTTTTATAAATATTTTGCAATTACACACAGAACAGCGTCTTGCCATAGTAGCACCAACATATTATCAGATACTGTTAAATTTTCTTCGTCCAATTGTAAAATAGTAAGCAAAAGTAAATCAAAACAGGATTGGAAAAGAAATTACTATGGTCTATATGATTTTATAGTTACTACAAACCAACTTCGAAACAAACAAAATATAATAGCAGTAACACACGGTGAGAATAAGAATAAAGGAAATAAAAACAATACAATTAATAAAAATGTTAAAAGCAAAAAATGTACATCAGGATTTGTAAATAATATATTTAGAGAATGTTGGGATGCTTATAATGCTTTTGTCGGAATAGCACACTCAAATTATTTAAAGAAAAATGCAAATTTTAAAGACCTAGGACCAATTTTATGGCCTTCAACTGGCTATTTAGATGCAGAAAAAAATAAAGTTTCGTATGGTTTAAGACACCCAGACTTAATAGAACACAACGGCTATGTATACGTGTTCTATTTAGAAGGCACACAAATTCAACCAGGAAAAAACGCAGGAATAAAAGTAGCAAGGGCCCCAATACCTAAAGATGGAATACCAAAGCCAGGTACATTTAAAAACTATGCTAATGGAGGTTTTACTGAAGACTCTTTACCAAAAGGTTTTAAAAAATCTAAAATAAAGAAATTTTATGCAACTAAAGGTGGAAAAGCCGATAAAATTTTAAAATACGATTACGACGCATCATCAATTATGTTTAGTGTAGCAAAAGTAAAAAATACAGATTATTTTGTTGGAATAGAAGAACTACAAGATCATAAAAATAAAAGACTTGTTGTTGGGTTAAGATTTTCAAAAGATCTTGTTAATTGGAGTAAATTAACAGAAATACACGGTTCTAATAGTTTGGTATGGGCAGACTTTACTATGCACTACCCTACTTTTTTGAATAAGGCTAATTTAAGTTCAAATAAAATTGGCTTATCTGAATTTCATATTCAATACACAAATCCAAAAGCTGTGCCTTCCAAAATGAAATTAAGAATAGAAGAAATAAAATAAAAAATGATTTTTAAATTACTATAAGTAAATTAAGGTGCTATTATAGTTAGTGATTAAAATTATGTATTACTAATAGAATATGCTTAACTTAAAAAAATCATTAACCACATTGTTTCAGGGATTAATAATGGGTACATCTGCTTCAGTCCCAGGGGTAGATAGCTCTACTTTAGCACTTGTAATGGGCATATACGATAACTTTATAAATTTTTTACATTCAGTAGCTGTTTTTGTAACTACTTTTATAAAAATGCTTATTGGCAAAAAGTCAAAAAAGGAGTTTATAGAAGATTTTAAAAAATTAGATGTTAAATTTGGTGTGTTTTTATTTGGAGGTATGCTAATTGCAAATTTTACATTATCAAATCTAATACCTTACTTGCTCGAAAATCATTTAAATTACACACTGGCTTTCTTTTTTGGTCTTACACTAGCATCAGTTAGTGTTCCATTTAGAGAGATGAATAAAAATTTAAAAAATTATTTAATAATAGTTGTAACTGCAGTATCATTTTTTTTACTGTTAAGTCTAAGGCCAGCAAGTTTTGATTCTGCTCCATCTTTAATCGTATTTTTTATTTCGGGATTGCTCGGAGTTGGTGGTTTGATTTTACCTGGATTTAGTGGGGCATTTGTTTTGATTATGCTTGGAACTTACGAATACTTAATAACTGTTATAAGAGATTTGACAAGGCTTACAATTGTACCGGAAGAATTTGTAAGATTTATAGTATTTAACCTTGGCTTATTTGTAGGTTTTTTAGGATTAATAAAGATTCTTAAATGGGCTTTCGAAAAATATACTTCTCAAGTGTTGGCAATATTAATAGGAATAATGTTAGGCTCGCTACGTGTTATTTATCCATTCTTTAATTCTATAGATGAAGAAAGACTATACGCATCGCCATTAAATAATTTTGAAAACTTTAATAATATAATTGGAATTGCAATAATACTACTTGGTTTTGTAATAGTTTATGTGTTAAATAAAACCAAAACTGTAGATACAGAACAAGTAGAAAATATTATAGAAGACAATGAATAATAGAAATTGATTATAATTGCAATAATAAACTTCTATAAGTCATTTTGAATAGTGCTATATGCTATTTTTTTAATACATACTTCAGCATTTGCTATTAGTAAGTTCCTTCTTGTCTTTCTTTGTAAGAAACCTGGGAGAAATTGGTAACTATTCCCACTTTTTTAGAGTTAGCTAATGATTTTTGTGCAGCCAAGATCATGATTCTGTAACTTGTATTCGTAGAGACACTGTTGTGTCTCTACATTAAAATTCATAATCAATTATTAGACTAGACTTGCTTTAATTCTTCTAGTTCCGCTGCCAATGTTTTCTTGTTTTGTAATTTTGAATGTTTTACCACCTTCTCCAATTTCTGAAGTATTTCCGACGTGTGGTCCACCACAGAACTCTGCTGAGAACCAATTCTTGGCAGGTGTCACCCACCCCAACCCTCCCTCAAGGGAGGGAGATTTAGTTGTTTCTTTTTGTGAGTCATCCCTCTCTACATCACCGACTACATAAACACTCACTATGTCCGGATATTTTTGTCCGAATTCCATTTCTGCGCCCATTTGCTCTGCTTCAGTTTTTGGCATTTCTAGCCTTGTAACAGGCAATCCTTCTTTTATTTTCGCATTTACAATTTGTTCAACTTGTTTGATCTGCTCATCTGTTAGCTTTTCGATATGATTAAAGTCTATTCTTAGGCGCTCACCAGTAATATTACTTCCTTTTTGATGAACATGTTCTCCTAGTACAATTTGCAAAGCTTTAAGCAGCAAGTGATGTGCAGTATGTAGTTTTGTTGTCTCAACCGACTGGTCCGCAAGTCCGCCTTTAAATTTTTGCTCCGCCCCTGCCCTACTTTGTTCTCTGTGTTTTTGTTCTAGTTGTTTAAATTCTTTTTCTATTTCTTCTGCTCTTTTCTCATCAATTCCTAATTCATCAAATATCATTTCTAATGGAAAGCCGTAAGTTTCGTAAATTTTAAATGCATCTGCACCTGTTAAGGTAGACGCATTACCATGCGACTCTACATATTTTAAACCTTTTGCTAAAGTTCTTCTGAATTTAAGCTCTTCTTTTTCAATTTCATCAAGTACAAATTGTTTGTTTTTTTCTAAATGAGGATATGGTTCTTTTAATTTTTCAACAACTACTTCTGCCAATTGCTTTGTAAAGTTATTTTCTATTCCTAACTTCATTCCATATCTAACTAATCTTCGGATGAATCTTCTGAGAATATAGCCCTGGTCTTTGTTGCTAGGTGCTACACCATCGGCAAGTATAAAGGTTGCTGCTCGAGAATGATCAGCTAAAATTCTGAAGAATTTTGTGTTTTCTGTGGTTTTTCCATCTTCCTTATATTTTAATTTGCTCAAGTTCTCTATTCTTTTTAATATGGGCTCGTAAATATCGGTTTCAAAAATGTCCGTTTTATTTTGGACAATCATCAAAACCCTTTCGAATCCACCACCAAAATCTATATTTTTATTTTTCATCTCAACCCATTTTCCATCGTTACTATATTTAAATTCCATAAAAACGTTATTTCCAATTTCTATAAATCTTCCTGAATCATCATTAATATGATACTGGCTCTGCTTTGCTTCAATTTCTCCCATATCGTAAAACATTTCAGATGTCGGACCACCTAACTCTCCAGGAGCATCGGCTGCTCTTTGCCACCAGTTTTTCTTTTTTCCATAAGGAAAGATTCTATATTTCCAAGTTTCACCTTCTTTTAAGTTTTTGGGGATATTTGTAATATCTTCGCTGAATTCTGCTTCAATTCCATAGTCTTTAAAAGTCTTTTTCCAGATTTCTATAGCTTCATTGTCTCTTCCTAATACATCATCTCCTTCAAATACTGATACGTAAATTCTTTTTGGGTCTAAACCACAAACTTTTACCCAAAATTCCATTATCCATGGTATTTGCTGAACTTTTGTAAAGTCTCCCAAACTCCAAACTCCCATCATTTCGAACATTAATGTGTGTCTGTTATCTCCAATTTCTAACATCTCATCGTAATTTGTTCTTAAACATCTTTGAAAATTGAAAAGTCTTTTTCCAAGAGGATGTGGTTGCCCTGATAAATATGGATTAATTGGGAACATTCCAGAATTTACAAATAGCAAAGTCGGATCGTTGTTTGGAACTAGTGACACGTTTGGAACTTCTTTTGCGTTTCGTGGGTCTGATTCCCAAAATTTCTTATAATCTTTTCGGATTTGTTCTGAGGTTTTCATAAAAAAGCAGTAAGTAATAAGTATTAAGTTTTAAATAAATTAGTTTATATATAAAAATATAGTTTATTTATATGTCCCTGAATTATCTTTTTTATACCTTCTATTTGTGAATGAATTTCGGCTGAATAACGACTTGAGTAAGTAATTCGTGCAGTTAATGCTAAACTTGTTTCAAGCATTTTTAGTTTTTCAAATAACGTTGGTTCACTTTTTTCGGGGATAGTAGTAACCTCAATTAAATAACTTTCGATATAAGGTGGTAATTTTACATCAGTAGGGAAGCTATCTATAAGTTTGTGCACATCACCTAGAGTTTGTGATATCTGATCTCTTGTATTGCTATAGTAATATATATCAATTTCAGGGTTTAAATTTTCTAATACAGACACAAGTTGTAGAACTTTGTTTGTTAGAAAAACTAAAACCTTAGTATCTCTATCATATTCAGATATTGTTTCTGCTCGTCTACTTTCTGACCCAGAACCATTTTCACTAGTATTGTCAATCATAAAGCCGTCCTTTGCACAAATAAAATAATTTGAGCAAAGGACGGCTTTAACCGTGGTACCACCTTTGTTTGTGTAAGCATTGCTGATTACACCTTACGCTCTTAAATTAAGAACTCTTTTTACGGTTTAGTCCGGAGCTGCTTTCTGTACAAAACATATTCACAGTCTGCTCATGGGTTAGCCGAAATAGTTTTTAATATTAGTTTTCACCTGCCACTAACTCTCTTAAATTAAAAAGATATTTCTATTCCCTTTCATAGCATTTAGTCAATTATACTTAATAGTTGTACTAATTTGCAAATATTCCGATATTACTCTAATTACATTAATAATGATAAAGTTAAAAAGCTTAAATAATGGATAAACTAAAAATTACAAATTCTTGTTTACATAAACGATTTTCTATATA
>CAZRHM010000015.1:0-7421 GCA_964599845.1 uncultured Candidatus Saccharibacteria bacterium | reverse complement strand
ATGGTTCATTTAAAACGATTCCTTTATTTTTGGAATAGATAAGGATGTTTGCGGTTCCGAGATCGATTCCAATTTCTGCGTTTGAAAACATAGTTGGTTCCTCCATTTATTTCAAGTGATAGCATTGCTTAAAAAAATTAACATAATTATATTGACTATTTTTTTATCTAGTCTTTTTTTGGGGATAGGGAATAAAGTTGCTGCCCAAGCTAATTTAAATTTGGGAGCAAGTAGTAATGCATTTGAAAGTCAGTCTGCTCATAATAATTCACTATTCACTATACATTCATCAGCTTATGTAGATAATCAATATCCTAACTGCGCAGGTTCCAACACACAGCTTGCGGGTGGTGTGTTCGGTGCTCCATTAGTTACTGTTGCAACATTAGTAACAAATCTTAATAATCCAGAGCAAGTGTGCGATATGAACAGAGTTATTACAGACAATGACCCAGATGGGGCTGCATTACAAAGAATATTTGCCAGCCATGCTAAAAGAAGTAAAAATCTTGTGGGTAGTGTTATTGCATTAAATTCTAATATATTAAAACAGAGACCAGTTAGCGGTACTGAATTTATTGAACAAAAAATAGTTGCATTACAAAATATTGGAAATGTAAAGGCACAACAAAATCAAGGGGTTCCAGATCCAGATGATTTATACTATAGAGGAACTGGCTTTGATTTATTAAAACCAGTACAAGCATTTTGGGGTTGGTCCGTTAATATTGTATATGGAATATTAATATTTATAATTATTGGAGTTGCATTTGCACTAATGTTTAGAGACAGCATTGGCGGTGCTACAGCGGTGACAATACAAAATTCTATACCCAATATTGCACTTGCTATGATTCTAGTTCCGTTAAGTTACGCTATAACAGGTCTATTTATAGATGGAATCACATTAGGTGTTAATGTAACGCATGCTTTTATACTTGGACCAGGTTCTCCCGCCAGACCTGTTTTTGACAATAGAAATACAACCTTCCCTTTGGATAGTTTAGTAACATTACCTGGAGTTGTTGATACTCCGGCAGATAGAGGTCTACATGCAGACGATATTAGAGTAAGTTGGTTGTATGCTGGTACTAACCTAGGAATAACAGATGAATTTGCCACTGCAATTAATGAATTAGGTCCTCAATTTGGCATTGTGCAACTATTTGCAAGCTTAGGTGCAGAAAGTATTTTTATACCTATAATAAACCTAATAGTTGGGCTAATTCTTTTATTAACAGGGCTTAGAATATTTTGGTTACTCATACAAAAATTCTTAATATTTATATTAGGGCCAATGTTTGCTCCGTTTATATTTGCCACAATAGCAATGCCTGGTAATGGAGTAAAGTCAATAGTTACATATGCAAAAATAATGGGGTCTGGTACCCTGTACTATGTTGTAGCTTATGCAATGATTTTGCTTTCAATTGTATTTTCTAGCTCTTACTTTCAAAATCAAATAGCTACAGTTGGCCAAACTACATTTATACCACCACTAACTGGTATAGAAGAAATAATTAGATCTGGTGCAGGTAGCACAAATGCTTTTGTAAATGGAGTTGTACCTGTTTACATGGCACTTATTTCACTTGCTATATATATGTTAATACCAAAAACTTTAAAAAATATAGATGAGGCATTAGGCGCTAATGTAGGTCTAAGCTTTATTGGAGATGCAATTCAGAGTACAAAAGATTCAATTAATTTAGGGAAGAATATAGGAGTTGCAGGCCAAAAAGCATTCAACGCACCAGCTACATTAAATAAATATAGAACACAGGGTTATCAAGCTGTAGCAAATGCATTTGATAGACTAAGAGGTATAAAGCCTGGAGAAGAAGGATCTTACGAATATAGAAGGCGAGCAAGACAACAAGCTAGAATTTCTGCACTTGATGCACAGAGACGAGCTGCATTAGAATCAGGTACTGCGTGGGGAGCAGTAAAAGGTAGGGCTTATGCAACTTTAGGTAACATGGCTCAGAGAACTGCTGAAGCTGTAGACACAGCTCCAGGTGCAAGTGGAACAAAAACAGAAGGTGGAACTAAACTTGAAGCAGAAGCAGCTTGGGCAGGACAAAAAGGGTTAATAGTATTTGATCCAGTTGCTGCAAATGCCTTTGTAGCTAATAAAGGAATGCTTTTTGGGGGTAAAATTACTATAAAATCAAATACTCCATTTTTTCCTAACAGAAATGATTCATTTAGAAAAGCTACTAATTTATATTCTATTACTGAAGATCAAATGAAGATATTCATGGTAGATGCAAAGGGAGATTCCAGTGAAATAAGCTACGCATCGGAAACTGCAATTATTAGAGGGCAAGGTTATCCTGGCGCTGAAAGGTTTAGAATAGTGTTAAATCGTCCTGATCCTAGTAATCCAAATATTGTAGCAGTAATTGATCCAGCAAACTTAAATGTGATAAATATTGGGTGTAACTTTATTGTAGGAGAGTCTCCAACAGCGCCAACCCTAGCGCAAGCGGAAGCTTTAATTGAAGATATTAAGAATGGAGCAATATACAAGTTTGAAACTCAAGTTAAATTTAGACTAAGTGGGGTTTTTGGAACTCAGCTTTCTACCTCACTTGAAACTAATCCTGTAACATTTAACATCCAGCCTGCTGTAGGTAACATACCTGGAACGCAACACAATCCTATTGTTTAGCATAATGCCGTGTTAAAATATGTGTATGAATAATGTACCATTGCAGCAGCAACAAGCACTACAAATAGTAGATGCACATGTAGAGAATATAAAACAAAGAATGTTACCTGATGAAGTCTTTGCAGCCTCACCTGAAGATAAAATGAGAGTGTTAGATGCACTTAATGATTTCTTAAGCTCTGCTCCACATCCTAACTATACTATTTCAAAAACACCAGAAGCAATTACATATAAAAATGTATTAGCTGCTGCACTGGCACTCGAAGCTTCACTAATTAACCCAATACCTGAAGATAAAATATTGGATCTTGACTTAACAGATCCAGCAGAAGTTGGTCATGCTGCTTTAAGATTTCAAGGCCCTGGACAAGTTCAACTCGCAGGTAAATTGGTTAGTTCATATCTAACAACACTAAATTTAATGCCTAATGGTCGTAGTGAGGCAGAGAGATTAAACGCAATTATGGATGGTTTGAAACTGAATACAGAAATTATTTTGTCAAACCTACAAGCTAACGAGAGAATCTTGCGAACACAAGTAAATGAGATACTTGAAGAAATTGAAAGTGATATACCTGCTCAAATACCACAAGTACAAATAGATATTTTAGATAATCAACTTTTAGCTGGTAATATTAATCAGCAAGAATACGACGAAGCATATAACGAATTAAATGCCAATGTAGATTTAATCAGAGCAAATGCATTAATAAACGCACAAAAAAAGCTGATTCATGCAGTAAAGTCAATTCAGGTTTTAAAGTTTAACCCTGAATATCCAAGCGATAGTCATATTGAGAGAGAAAATGTATTGAGAGAGTTAATAAACCTTAGAGAAAGAACTTTAACTGCATTAGCCAATAGTAACTTATTGCAAGTTATTGAAACAAGAGTCCCAGTTAATTATGAAAAATTACAAAATCAAGCTGAAGGTAAGGTTTTAAATGAGATTATTAGACAATTAGTGGAAGATCTTAACGTGTTAGCTTATCCATACTCACTTTTTCATAAGTTCCCAGGTGATTCTAGTGCAGGGAGTAGTGAGCAAATTAGGCTTGCAAGACTATATGCTGGTGAGTTGAGTGATCAAGTCAAATATAATCATAAGAAATATATATCATTGAATAACTTTTTATATAAACAGATAATTAGATTAGGCAAATTAGCTTATCCTATTAATATTCTAAGTCCAAGAAAACGGAAAGAAATCCAACAAAATTGGTTTGAAAGAGCCCAAGCTGCATAATCAACAATTTCCATGTAAAATACTTTTATGAAGTATGAATTAGAAGACATATTAGAATTTATAGATAGTCCTACTAAAATTAAAGATATACCTGCAAAGGACTATAAAAATTTTGTAAGAGGCATTGCTACTAATGCTCGTAAAGTACCCAGATTAAAGTTATTAAAACTACTCGTTAAACTTGTAGACGATCCGAAAATCTATAGAATGTTATTGGCAACACCATTAGCACCGATTGTTTTTAGTATAAAAAATAGAAAAAAAATTGTTATAGGCATTGGAGCAATAATCGTGCTATTTGTAATTATTATTGGAATTTCTACTTATATTATTTCTGCTTATTTACTTGGCGCGCCATCTTACGTTCCTACTATTAATAGATTGCAGGATTTAGAAGAAGGAGGAGGTTGTGAAGAGGTGAATAGTCCAGCTATCGACTCATTAGAGGTTTTTGATAGGCCACAAGGTACATGTTTTTCTAATCTTGTAGATAGTAATTTAAGAGGAATGTATCCAGAAGAATTTGTAGATTAGTTCAAGGTTTTGGTAATTCTGGTAATTGTTGAGCAGGTGGAGCATAAACAGCTTGTGTTGGAATATTTGGATTATTATTTTGTTGTGAATTTTCTTTATTAGAAACCTGTTGGTTCTCATTTTTACTTTGGATTGTAGTCTCGTGTGCATTTGTTTCAGGATTTACTATTTCTGGTTCTTCGTATGTAGGTATAGTAGGGATAGGTTGGTTATTATGTGTGTTCACTGATGTTATGGGTTTAATATTTTGGTTTCTTGCACTACTCTGCTCCACATTTGGATTTTGCTGCACCGAATTTTGATTCGGTAAATGTGGTATTGATGAATTTGAAGCTACATCGGGTATTGTATTAAATGCACCTGCTGTATTATTATCAGAGACATTTTCATCTCTTTGGTTTTCATAAGGTGCTAATTGATGGACAGGTTCAACATTATTTTGCTGTGTTTCTACTGCATTATTTGTAGCTGGAATAATTTCTTGTTGTGCAACCGTATTCTGCTGAGTTTGCATAGTATTTATTGCTTGTTCAGCATTTTGTTGAGTACTTACTGCTGGTTCAGTTGTGAGTGTGCTTTGTGGATGTTCAGCTCGACCAGGCATATTATTATTTACCTCGTATTCGAATGAATTTATTGGAGTTGGTTGGTATTCGTAATAGTTATTTCCTGTACCTGATGATTGTGGCACAGATTGAGAAACAGGTTCATACACGGTTGGTGTATACACATTAACATTTGGTAATGCTTCTATCGGTTCAACAAGTTTATTATTTGATTCTTTATTAGCATCATTTCTTCGATTCCACATTGCAAATAATAGCCATGGAATTATTAATAATGCTAGCCCAATTGAAAGTATTAATAATAATACTATAAAAATCATTTGATCAATTTCTCTACCAAATATAATTACTTTTTGTTCTGATGAATCGTTTTCTGGAGTAGGAATAACAATGGCATCTTGAGATTTTATAGTAAAGCTCCATTCTGCTTCAGTTGTTTTTTCGTTGGTATCGCGTACAGTAACCTTTGCAATGTGTTTACCCTCGTTTAAAGAGTCTTTTAAGTTACATAAAAAACCATTTTTATCAATCTCGCACATTTCATTTATATCATTTCCATTTAATGTTATAACAACTGATTCTGTAATAATCTCTGAATCTTTTGAAGGGATAAAATCTCCGGAAACTAAAAAGTCTTGGGCTGATTTGCTTTCAACTTCTGTATTATTTTCTGGGTTTAAATTAATTATTAACGGAACACTTTCTAAATCTACTTCTTCATCCTCGCTAATTGGCTTATCTTCTGGTTTTTGAATATTAAATTTGTCGCTAATTATCCTTTGTACCTGGTTTTCACTTCTAATATTTAATCTAATGTAATATTCTCCATTATTAAAATATGCGATATCCCACACATAATAATTTCGTAAATCAGAAAATTCATCACCAATTTTATGCCAGCTCTCTTGATCCGATGAGTATTCTAGTTCTAAGGTATCTATTCCTTCGTAACTACTAAATTCCCATTTTATTACCATCGAGTCACTAGTTACAGTAGAATTTTCATTTGGAAATATTAGCTTGTAATTTTCTGTATCGGGATCTACTTCAGTTTCATCCCTATCTTCGTCGATTGTATCATTATCTTCGTCAGTTGGGTCTTCTTCATCTTCATTTTTCTCTTTGTCGTCGTCATTACCTTCTTCTTCATCTAATATTTCCTCATCGTCTGATTCATCGTCCGTAACGGCACCCGTGTTCGAGTAAACCTGAATTATAAAATTTTGCATTACTTCAGGATTAACTCCATCAGAAACTGCTACAGTAATTGGTATTGCTGCCGCATTTAATCCAAAAGTAGAAAGTGAATCGTTAGTTACTCTTCCTGAATTATCTATTCTAAAGCCATCTACAGTTCTAACAAATCGATATCTTAATCTATTCTCATCAGGATCGGTAGCGTTAATTTGATATGAAAATCTCTGCCCTTCTGTAAATCTTAAATTTTGTGGAGTTGAATTAATAACAGGTGCCCGATTATTGTTTGCAACAGTTACTATTCGTGAATTACATGCAGAATATGGAGTATTTCCATTTAATAAAAATGTACATATTTTTAAACAATATCTACCATCGTTTAAATTAGAAGTTGAATTTGTTCGTGTACTATTCCAAATAAATGAAAAATTTTGATTTGTATTTGAAGGGACTGAATTGCCTGGATTAATATTTCCATAATTACTTGTTCTACATGTTGCAGCATCTAATACTCTTACATTATAGTTAATATTCAATTGTTCATCATCAAAAGCCCTAAACGATATAACTACATTTCCCCTTACTACTGAGTTTGAGCTTGGAGTACTAACAATAAATCGATCTGCGGAGTCTGCAAGACTAACTCCTGAAGCCGATATATTACTTATAGCAGTGAAAGGTAATAAAAACAAAACTAAAGTTAATATCCCTGCTCTTTTTAAACTGTTGGCAATTCTCATGAAAATATTATACCGAACAACAGGGTAAATGTGTATTTGGTTAATAATTTTAATGATTACCTATTATTTTTTTGAGATTTAAATTGTTTTTGAAGCTATATTTAGAATTATGCTTAGTTAATAACTATTCCAAAATACCCTTCAATACTTGCAATTCTCTAATTTTGTTTTCTAAGCTAGCAAGATTACTTGCATTAACACTGGGCTGTTCTAATACTTCTTTAAAAGCTTGTTTTACATCCCAGCCCTTTACCATGTACCAACTTTGTGCAAAAGGTAAGGATTCATTATACGAGCTTAAATACGGATCATCCACTAATAAATCGTTCATATCTGTACGAGGATATAGTATTCCAAAATAACCATTAGCTTCTCTAACATTATCAGATAGTTTTTGTAATTGTTCAGGTTGAGTAATCAAGTATAAAAATTAACATGCTTCGTTTGAATAATGCCTATTTAAA
>CAZRHM010000014.1:6735-16040 GCA_964599845.1 uncultured Candidatus Saccharibacteria bacterium | reverse complement strand
ATAAAGTACCTAGAAAGATTTGTTAATATAGATGATGATGAGTGTATAGAAGTACTTAGTAGGTATGTAGTGTAAGTAGTGTAAGTAGATACCAGGTACTAGTTTAAAGTTAAACCATTGCAGAAGGTTTGGCTGACTCATTAAAGGTTAAGTTGGGTCATTGCGAGGAGTTCGAAGAACGACGTGGCAATCTCCTGCTTAAACATGTGAATAAATGAGAGAAATTTGCTAACTGGCAATGTTTCCCTCTAACTCAGAGCTTTTAGTTTCAGGACTTACGCTAAAATAGAAAAGCTGTTCACTTAACTGCTTAATTGCCAAAATTTGAAATTGTTGAAAATCAGTAATTTGTTCATCAGGCTTATAGTCAAAAAATGGCATATTATTTTCATATATATCAAAGCCTTCATTTACATTTCCCATTCCATCTATACTTCTAATTGGTAAACCATCACTTTTTAATCTTTGATAGAAAAACATATTCCCTTCAGAAGCATTATTAGAGCTACAACCCACCTCATATGTATAATCTATATCCCCTGATGTGATTGTATGTTGTGTAGTGAAAAACATGGAATATGGCCACACCCCACCTGTATTAGTATTAAGATAATAGTCAAATGATACTCTTTTGGTACTTGAAACTTGTGTGGAGTTGGTATCAATACCAAATGGTTTCATTGCAAATAGCTCCGCGGCTTGTACTACTGCGGCACCATCAGTAACCTCCAATTCTGATGTAAGACTCAGTCCTCCACCTATATAGTATAATGAAAAGCCATTACTGCCTCTTTCAAGGGCATGTCTAACCAATTGCCTTACACTTAACTCACTTACTTTATATCCAGTGTTTTCACCCTCTGATTCTGAAATACTAATACCATTTTCTTTATCCGCTCTAAAAATATAATTCATATTGCCAACTGTGATACCAGCATCAAAGCTAAATGGAGTATTGTGTTCCGAAAGCCATATCATTGTTGCTAATACTAAATTAGGATTTCTATAAAACGCATTAGTTGCATTTTTAGCTTGATCATTAATATTCATAAAAGTAAAACAACCGTGCCTAACTTCAAATTTAGCAGATTCAACTGATCCAAAATATAATTCAGTCATCGCAGCTAGAACTTGTGATTTGCTTATATTAATTCCAATTTGATGCAAATATGCCTCGGTATCAATAAAAGGCTCTTCTGTCTGTGTAAAGATAGAATTATTCTGATGCGCGACATTTGACTCAAATAACAAAGTATTTGCATCATTTAAGTTTAGTTTGCTAACCTCTACACCTGCACCTTCAGCAGGTTCACTAAAACCTAATAATAAAGTTAAAAGTGCTAATAAAGCTGCGTATCTCATATGTAATTATATCACATATATATATATCTGTTTTGCTGTTTTTAACCTTGTTTTATTCTATTTATAACTCTGAATGCTTGCTCGACTTCACTATCTGCTATTATAAATGTAAGCTCACTATATGTTGACACTACTTCAATAACATTAACTCCATCAAAAGCTAAAACATCAAGCAAATACGCTATAACGCCTGGTTCATCTATATAAGAGTTTTGTAGTTGTACAGTAACAGATGAAAGGTTAAAAAAATCCTTTACAATTTTTTCATTTTTAAAAATCTTTTTCAGGCTCTCATGCAAATTTCCACTAATAATAATTGTTGTTTGCCAAGCACCTTTAACAAATGTTAAATATTTACCTTCATGGTCGGTTGCGTTTTTTAAAAGCTTCTCAATGCAAATAAAAAGTGTATTTGAATTATAAAAAGTAAATTCGCTTAGTCCAGACTTTAATGAAATATCACCATAGTATTTTGAATAATCAACCACTTCTTCGTAGCGTAACTTATTAGCAACCCTTTTTAAAGCCATAACAACTGATGCCTCACTTACGTCTTTAAATAATTCTTCTTCAATTTGTGGTTTTATTGTTCGCGCAAATTGAGAAATATTTAAAAGATTTTTAGCGATTAATCTTTTATAAAATGGAGATTTATTTAAGATTTCTTCTACTTTTTGTGGAACAGTTATCATTTTTGTAGGCGCAGTATGTTAAATATTTAACAATTATACCATTATTTGAACAAAATTTTGAATAACTATTACCGTTGTGGTATCTGAGCTATTATACATGCACGTAATTTTTAAAGGATTTTTATGGCCAATTTAGAAGTAACACCTGATCAACTTAATTTCGAAATATCTCACGATGGTTTGGTATATAATTTCACATACCATCCAGATGATATAGTTTGTGATAATGAATCTCGAACAATCTTACTACCATATACAGTAGAATATGAAACTAGTTATGAAACCACTGATTTTGAAATTATGGTGTACTTTCAAAACGGAGAGTTTACATTGGAAGAAAATGTTTTACCTGATGAACTTAGGTCAACATTTTTGCAAAGAATAGTTGGAGAATTTATAGAATATGAAGGATTAGAAGTGGAAGATTCTGAAGACCCACTAGCACAACTTTTTACAGAAGGTTGCTATTTAATTAAATCTGAAATTGTTAGAGATTTTGCGGATAATGAATTTCCAGAACAAAAAAGAAAGAGAGTACTATCTATAATGATTGCAAATTTGAATAAATGGCAAAATGGTATTCCTCCAAGAAAAGTTCAGGGAATGAATGGGGCTTATCATATGATAATTGAATCAAGTGCTGTATTCTTTGTAATTATCCCAAACAGTTTAGAAGGATTAAGTGAACTAAGACCTGTTATGATTACAAATTCTCAATTTAATGGTGACGCAGTAATCCGGGAATTGCAAAGGTATCTTAAAGAAGAAACAGATAAGGCCGAAGCTTAACCCCTTCATTCCCTTTCTTTACAATGCTAAAATAAGCTCATTAATTGTATAACTATGAAAACTACAGAAACATCGGACCTTGTGGGTCAACGAAAAAACAGACTTGAAAAAGTAAACGAACTAAAAAAACTTGGTATAAACCCATACCCATCAAAAGCAAATCGCGATTTACAAATTAAAGAATTAACCGAAAAATTTGAAAAACTAGAAAACTCTGAAGTCACAATAGTTGGAAGGTTAATTTCTTTTAGAGACCATGGAAAACTAGCATTTGGGAATTTGGCAGACCAATCCGCACAAATTCAACTTTACATTAAATCAAACATAATCAGTGATACAAACACAGCGAACCAAAATCTTGGTTTTGATGATTTAAAACTAATAGACATTGGAGATTTTTTAGAAGTAAAAGGAATTGTAGTAAAAAGCGATTCAGGCGAAAAATCAGTTTTAGTTAAGGAACTAAAAATTCTCACAAAATCAATACGACCCCTACCTACAAGCCTGGAAGATAAAGAAGAAAGATTCCGAAGAAGATACTTAGACATGACTTTGCATCCAGAAGTGCGTGAGCGATTTAAAAGAAGATCAATTTTTTGGGACAGCATTCGAAATTTTTTAAATAAAAATGGATTTACTGAAATAAATATTCCAGTGTTGGAGCACACAACTGGTGGAGCCGATGCTAAGCCATTTGTTACACATTACGATGCACTAAACGAAGATTTTTTCTTACGAATTTCGCACGAATTACCTTTAAAAAGATTAATTGGTGCTGGATTCGAAAAAGTTTACGACATTGGCCCAAGGTTCAGAAACGAAGGGTTTAGCGATGAACACTTACCGGAACACGTTGCAATGGAATGGTATTGGGCATATGCAGATTACCGAGACGGCATGGAATTTACAAAACAAATGTATAGAGAAGTTATGCAAAATGTTTACGGTACGAATAAATTTAAAATGAAAGGTTTTGAAGTAGATTTAGGTAAAGAATGGGAAATAATAGATTACGGAACAATTATTAAAGAAAGATTTGGCGTAGATGTGTTCAAAACACCGTTGGATGAAATAGTAAAAATTTTAAAAGAAAACGGAGTTGAAGTTGGAAGTGACATAAATAAAAGCAGAGCTGTAGATAGTTTGTGGAAATTAATACGAAAAACTATTGCAGGCCCAGCATTTATGACTGGTGTTCCTAAATACTTATCACCGCTTGCTAAATCTCAACCAGAAAATCCAGAACTAACTGAAAGATTCCACCCAATTATTGCAGGGAGTGAACTTGCAAATGCATTTACAGAGCTTAATGATCCAGTAGATCAATTAGATAGATTTTTAGAACAACAAAGCTTACGTGATTCTGGTGATGACGAAGCACAAATGTTAGATATTGATTTTGTAGAAATGCTTGAATACGGAATGCCGCCAACAGTTGGGTTTGGTTTATCAGAGCGGGTATTCTGGTTTTTTGAAAATGTTTCGGCAAAAGAGGGTGTACCATTCCCTCAGTTGAAAGCACAAATTGACGATACAACTAAAAAAATCTATCCAAATATTGAATTTGAGGATATTGAAGAAGCAGAACTAGATGCGAATAAAAATATAATTGATAATGTTAAGTCAAAAACAAAGTACACCTCTAAAAATCAGGATTTTGCTAATCGGATAGTTATAGTTGTTAATAACGACCTGGAATCTTGGAAAGTCTTAAATACAGTAAGTCATATCAGTGCTTATTTAGGACATAAACTTGAAGATAGGTTTGATACAGGAGAATATTTTGAAAGCAAAGACGGTGTAACTTATCCACGAAACTCACAGTATCCAATTGTAGTTTTAACCGCAAAACCGGGTCAAATGGCTAACTTTATGCAAAAGGTTAGAGAATCAGGATTATTGCACCACGGTTTTATAAAAGAAATGATAGAAACAACAAATGATTCCGAAATAGAACAAATTCTGGCTAATAAAATAGAAACAGACATTGAGTACTTAGGCGTTGGAGTTTTTGGTGATAACGAAACTCTAAAAAAACTTACTAATAAGTTTAGTTTGTATAAATAGCTATTTATAGATTTTGATCGCTTGGTATAGAACCAGTAAATGCAAATATGTGCAACCTGATAGAATATGTTTAATTCCGTAGTTAGCGAAGCGAAGGTACAAAATCACAAACATATAAAATCGTCAAAGATTCTTAATATCCACTAATGATACCTATTGAATTTTAAATTCGTATTAAAGTAGGGCTTGGTTCTTTTGTATTTTGAATTTTAATCTATTAGGTTCTTCTAACCAACATTCTAATCGAATATGTATTCCTAATAATGTATGCTCTGGGTTATGCTAAAATTACCGATCAGCAACAAAAAAATGAAAATATTAATATTTTCGGATACACATTTAACACTAAAATTTGACCAAAAAAAATTCGATTACTTAAAAAACCTTATTTCTTCTGTAGATAAGGTAATAATTAACGGAGATTTTTGGGATAATTACCATACAACATTTCCTAAATTTATTCAGTCTAAGTGGAGTGGTTTGTTCCCAATACTAAAAGCTAAAACAACTATTTATATACATGGAAATCACGATACAAAAGAATCTTGCGATGAAAGAACCCGATTATTTAGTTTTGAAAGTAAGGACAAGCACATTTTAAATCTTAATAATAAAGACTTAATAATTTTTCATGGACACAAGTACTATAAGTCTATTTCAGAAGAATACCCAATAATTAAAAAGCACAAATTACTTTTAAAGTTTCTTAGCATTCCATATTTGTTTGCTGAACTATTAAATATATATTTATTTAATCATCTGCTAACAAAAATTCCTAATAAAAAAATGGTTAGCAAGGTATTTGAAGAAAACAGGGTAAAGAAGAACCAAGTCATAGTATGTGGGCATACTCATTATCCAATTGACGAATCAGAAAATAATTTTATGAACTGTGGATATATTAACAGGGGAAAAGCACACTATATACTTATAGAAGATGACTCCGTAAAGCTAATTTCAGAAAACTATTAACACCGATCAAGGGTCAAGTGCTATATATATCGCTATATAGCAACGTATATAATGTTATATATTCCGATTTTGTGTTGTTTTCCAAACATTTCTTGTTAGGCTTGAAACAATAATATTTTATGCTAATAATTAAGCATGAAAAATAACTTTAACACTAAAACTATTAAATCTTATACGGAATTACAGAGTCTTTTTAACCAAAAAGATTTTGATAGTGATTTAATAAAAAAAGCTTACAACTACGCTAAAAATGCACATTCAAATCAAGTTAGAATATCAGGTGAACCAGTAATAGAACATTGTTTAACAGTTGCAAAATATTGTGTGTTAATTGGGTTAGATACAAATTCAATTTGTGCGGCACTAATGCACGATTCCATAGAAAAAGGTAAAGGTAGTTTAGACGAAATTGATAAAATGTTTGGAACAGAAATTGCGTTTATAGTTGATGGTGTAACTAAAATTCGAGATATAGCTCAAAAATATAAAGATTCAGAAGATAACACAGAAGATTTTAAAAAATTGATTCTAAACTCATCTGAAGATGTTCGAATTATACTAATCCGTTTAGCCGAAAAGTTACATAATACTTTGTCGCTAGAATCTTTAGATGAAAATTTAAAATTAAAAGCTGCACATAAAATTATAAATATTTACGCACCACTAAGCGAGTATCTAGGCTTGGGACTTTTTAGAAACTTGCTAGAAGATAATGCATTTAAACATATTAAGCCTGATTTTTATAATAAATTAGAGAACGAGTTTAAGAATTTAAGAAAGAAATCTGAAAACGAAATAAAAAAGTTTCAATCAAAAACACTACATCTTTTAAATAAATACAAATTCAAAAAGTTTGTGTTTGAAGGTCGGCAAAAAGGACTTTACAGTGCTTATAAAAAAATAAAAAGAAAGAGCTTTGGCAATAAAGAAAACTTGATCAGTTTAAGCTATGATCTTAATTTAAAAGACATTTTTGCATTCAGAATAATTTTTGAAACGATTGAACAGTGCTATATTTGTTTAGGATTACTGCATAATGAATTTACATACCTGCAAGAAGATTTTGAGGATTATATTTCTAAGCCAAAGCCAAATGGTTATAAATCAAGACATACAGTATTAGATTTTGACGGAACATATGTAGAGGTTCAAATAAGAACTTTTCAAATGCACGAATATAACGAATATGGACCTGCTAGTCACATTGCATATAAAATTAAAAGTGAGGGTAAAAATTTAAATGAGCCAGTAACTTGGACTAAGGAATTGGCAAGCTGGCAAAACAAAAAAAATAAAAGTAACGAAGATTTTAAAGTAAATATATTTAAAGAAAGTATTTTTACTTTTACACCAAAAGGCTTAGTTATTAATTTACCTAAAGATTCTTCGCCAATAGATTTTGCATTTCAAATACACACAGATTTAGGCTATAAATACGCTGGAGCCAAAGTAAACGGAAAAATGGTAAGTATGAACTATAAACTTAAAACTGGTGATGTTGTAGAAATTATAACTGCTAAAAAGTTTAATGTTTCTTCTAGTTGGTTAAAAGCTGTTAAATCTTCAGAAGCAAAAAGTAGAATTAGAAGGTGGATGAGGAAAGAAGAGTAGTGGTTTTGTAAAACTATGTTATACCAATTACAAAATCAGTATAACTGTTTGGGCATTTTGATACCTGAATATTACTTACCCAGCTTTTCTAATTCACTTTTCATTACATTTATAAATTCAGTTTTTATCTCCTTTATATTTTTTTCACCACTATAATTACCACCTCCTGCACCAAAGTGACCACCAGCTTCAAAGCCAAGTGTTTCGAATACACTTAACATAGAAATTCTTTGTCCATAGTTTCTTGTTCTCCATCCCCCTGTAATCGTATTAGCTTTTTCGCTAGAGTCAAACATTACACCATAGTTGTACCCAACAATTCTTCGCATAACAACTTCAATGTAATACTTATGAATGCTTTTCATTCTCCAGCTGGAGCCGAAAATTTCACCTAGTTCTTTACTTTTTTCGGAGTCGATACATAAAATTGTTGTTTCAATTTCGGGTACATAGTCAGTATTTTTTATTGCCCATTCTAAAAATTTTATACTTTCTAATGTTGTGTTTTCGTCTACTGCCATGTTGTGATCTGCTCCTAAGTTAATAAGTTCTTGCCCAAAACTTAGTGTATCACTGTAAATTTCCCAGGTATATCTTCCAGTATCACCAATAAGTGCTAAGTACATGTATGTTGCTGCTTTTGCATCTACTTTAACATTAGATGGCTTTATAAAGTAATCGTACAAAATTTTTGAAGTACAGCAATCTTTTACGCGAACAGAATTTTCTTTTAAATCTCTTTCTAGGTGACCTTCAAAATGATGATCTATATTTATAAACTTATCTTTTCCAACTCTGGTTAAAACTTCTTCATATTTGCTTGTCAAAAATAAATGCCAATCCGACCCATCTACTAAAACTATAGTGTCGTAACTTTCCCATTCAATACTTAACAATGTTGCTTCCTCTATTTGGTCAATATCTATAAAACCTGCAATTCTTTCGGGAATTGAATATAAAATTTTAATTTCGGAATCTTTTTTTAAAGCTTTTTTAATCCACCACTTTGTTGCTAATGCCGTACCCAAACAATCCATATCTACAGGTTTTGATGCAAGAATCAGAATTCTATTTGAAGAACTTAATTTCTTAGTTATTTTTAATGCTTGTTCAAGAATTTTTTTGTTTGCCATTGTACTAATGATACCAAGACAAGGTTCATAATAAAAATCAAAAAAGGGCTTTGTTAAAAAGGTATACCTAGGTATACAATGTATTAAATACGTTATAGATTATAGGTACAAAAATTTATACAAAATACAAAATTAGGGACACTACAAAAAAATAACTTCTTGTTAAAAGAAGTAAAAGACAAAGTCAGCTGGCGATAGCCAGATAATTTTAGAAGGCTCTTTAGTATTGCATATTAGGTCATCGCCAGTCGCTTTAGAGAATTGCCAAATTGTATTTAATATAAAGACATACTTATAACTTATAGCTCATAACTTACAGCTCATAGCTTATAGCTTAATAACTTATGTTTCTATTTATGAAAATACCATTACTTTTACAACCAGTTTCGGCAGGGTTTCCGTCTCCAGCCGATGATTTTATAGATAAAAAACTAGACTTAAACGAGTTGCTAATAAAGCATCCAGAAGCAACCTATTTTGCAAGAGTTAAAGGTGATTCAATGAAGAATGCAGGGATTCATCCAGATGATATTTTAATTATCGATAAATCTCTAAGTATTAAAAATGGTTCTATTGTAGTAGCTGCATTAGACGGAGAATTTACATTAAAAAGAATAAAAAAGTTAAATGAAAGCTTTTATTTAGTACCTGAAAATAACAACTACAAACCAATTAAAGT
>CAZRHM010000014.1:4737-6635 GCA_964599845.1 uncultured Candidatus Saccharibacteria bacterium | reverse complement strand
TCTGAAGCACTTCTAGAAGAACTCGCCGATGTTCTAGAAGTTATACACGCAACTATAATAAGTGTAGGGACCACATTAGAAACTGTAGAAGAGATCAGAATAAATAAGAAGAATAAAAGAGGAGGTTTTGATAAGAGAATATTTTTAGAGGAAGTACTTGAATGAAAACCTTTGCTTTAGTCGATTGTAACAATTTTTTTGCCTCGTGTGAGCGGATGTTCAACCCCAAGTTTTATGGAAAACCTGTAGTTGTGCTTTCTAACAACGATGGCTGTGTAGTTGCTCGCTCTAACGAAGCTAAAGCATTGGGTATTCCCATGGGTGCACCTGCATTTAAATATAAAAATTTGTTTGAGTTGCATAATGTAAAAATTTTTTCGGCCAATTTTCAGCTATATGGTGACATATCTAATAGAATAAACTATTTGCTAAAAAATAATTGTCCAATTGTAGAAGTATATTCAATAGACGAAGCATTTTTAGATTTAACAGATCAAAAAATTATTAATTTAAAATCTTTTGCAAAGGATCTTCGATTTAAAATTCTTAAAAATATAGGAATTCCAACATCGGTGGGTATTGCACCAACAAAAACCTTAGCAAAAGTAGCTGTAGAATTTGCCAAAAATGAAGGTGGCTACTTAGTATTGAACGACGAAAAAATAATAGACGAATATTTGCAAAAACTAGATGTGGCAGATATTTGGGGAATAGGCTGGAGCTACTCTGCATTTTTAAATAAAAACGGAATATATACTGCTCTAGATTTAAAAAATGCTGATGACAGGTGGGTTAAGCAAAAAATGAGTGTGGTTGGACAGCGGACAGTTTTTGAGCTAAGAGGAATATCTTGCATAAATATAAATGCATCGCCCGAAGCTAAAAAAACAATAATTAGTTCACGTTCGTTTGGTAAAAAAATTAAAAATATAGAAGATTTAGAAGAAGCAGTAGCATGCTACATAGGCAGAGCAGCTGTAAAATTACGCAGTCAAAATTCAGTTTGCTCAAAAGTTACTGTATATTTAAAAACAAATAAATATAACGAGAACATGCAGTACTACTCGGGCGATAGCATAACATTACAAACCGCCACCAACTACACACCAGACTTAATTAAAGCAGGCTACAAAGTTCTTAAAAAAATATACAAAAAAGGTTATTTATACAAAAAAGCCGGTGTTATGCTATCGCAAATACTACCAATAGAAAATGCAACAATAAATATGTTTAATCAAGATTATCCCATAGGCCAAAATCAAAAACTAATGAAAGTTTACGACTCGGTAAATAAAAAATGGGGGAGCGAAAAATTACGCATAGCAGCAATGGGAACAACAACACCATGGCAAGCAAAAAGAGCAATGGTTTCAAACTTGGCATCGACTAAATGGGAAGAAATTATAGAAGTTAAATAAATTGACAAACAAATATAACTATTTAATAATTTACTTTTATATTAAAAAATTAATATGGCAAGATTTAGCATTTACCTAAACTTTCAAAATCAAACAGAAGTAGCGTTTAACTTTTATAAAAAAATATTTGGAACAGAATTTGAAGGTGATGGAATTTCAAGATTTGGAGAAGCTCCACAAGAACCAGGACAACCTGAGCTAACTGATGAACAGAAAAAACTAGTAATGCACGTATCATTACCATTATTTGAAGGGTATGTATTAATGGGAAGCGATGTTCCAGAATTTATGGGACAGGTTAAACCAGGTAACAATGTTTATGTTAACTTAGAACTTGATAGCCGAAAAGAATTAGAAAGACTATTTAAAGAACTATCGGAAGGTGGAAAAGTTGAAATGGAACCACAAGAAATGTTTTGGGGAGATTACTTTGCAACATGTAAAGATAAATTTGGAGTTGGTTGGATGTTTGTAACGATT